>CAYZYB010000672.1:0-3713 GCA_964481505.1 uncultured Planctomycetaceae bacterium
CTGAATTTGTGATCGCAGATGTTCAATTGCCCGGTGAAGATGATTTTGCGGCGATCGGCACAGTCCAAAAAAGCAAATCGGAAGGCGGTTCCAACGTTCCCATTCTTGCTATTTCCACCGGGGATCATGCTGATCAGTCTCGCGTACTGGGGGCAGATGCCTATCTACAGAAGCCCATCACTCCTGAAGGCTTGTTTGTAGCGTTAGATCAGATGATGTAGCAGGCGGCGCTATTCTGCCGTCAGGTCGTGGCTTTCGGAGGGAAGGCTGTTTTCGGTTGCATTCCGCATTGCACGGACCGATATCAGTGGATAGTGACTCACGATTTATCGTCGGGTGTAGTCGCGGAAAGTTGCGAAGTCGGAGAGAGTGGCTGGCGTTGGAGCGAGGTACAAACGAAACCGCGGAGTTTCGTTCGCAAGCTTAGCCCAACGTCGGCAACCTATTTCAAATGCAACAATTTGCTACCACGCCCTTTATCGTGTCGCCAGGTATTCCAGCAGGTCGGCGATCTGTTGATCGGTGAGATCGTTCAGCAGGCGATCCGGCATCAATGACACTGTCTGTTGAAATAACTCGTCAATGTCCTCTCGAGCGATAGTGATGTTCTCGTTTTTCGGGCTACGCAGAATGACCGACTGTTCGGAGCGATCCACCATCAAGCCGGCATGAACTTTTCCGTCTACGGTCAAGGCCGTCCAGGCGGCGAATTTCGGGGCGATCTTTTTTGACGGGTCGAGCAGAGATTCCAGAATCTCATGCCGCTTCAACCGTTTGGCGATGCCGTCCAGTGCCGGACCGATCTGACCGCCGACGTTGGCCACGCGATGGCAGTTGATGCACTGGTTTCGTTTATCGGCGAACAGCTTTGCGCCAGCGTCGGCGTTTCCAAGCAATGTCAGCAGCGTTGCGGGATTCAGGGAACGGTTTCGCTTTTCCTGATATTCGAGTGGTTGAAAGCGAGCCAGCAGGTTGGCGATTTCAGGCTTCGCGTCGCGGGCCTGCTTGAGCAGATCTTCTCGCGTGTCAGCCGCAACTTCGCCACGATCGAATTGCGCAACCAATTCCAGCGCCGCCGATGTTGATGCCAGGGAAGGTGTTGGTCCATTCGTCATTTGTGAATCATCCAGCGACGTCACCCATTCGCGAAGCAGTTTCACGCCTGCCTTGTCGACCAATTCTGAACCGATGTGGGGCATCCGACCGCGACCGGAACACGCCGCACGATACACCAGGACAGATTTCCAAGGCGCCCCTTTGGTAATGATCGACGCGTCGGCAATCTGAAAGGTGCCCTGGACAGGCGTCGCGCCGATGGTTTTCGTTGCTGCGTTGCTGGCTTCGTACCGAAGGTCAATCGTTGCTGTCCCGCCAGCTCCCTTTTGGTGACAGTGAGCGCAGTTCGCGGCAAGATAACTTCTGGCGCGCGAGTTGAGATCCTTTGATTGGTCTGAGGAGGCGACCATCGCGGGGGTGTTTTTGTCCAAATTCGCAACGGTCAGCATGCCTGTTTCTCGGTAAAACGCGAGCTGGTTAATCGGCGAGCGACTCGGCGATTGAGTGATCGCCCCGTGCCCATCGGGCTTTGGTGTCATGTTCAGCTGTGGCAGTGTAAACGCGAGCACTCCGCCGACCCACGAATTGTGGCAGCGAACGCATTCTGAACGTGAATGGACGTTCCATGTTTTTCGAGCGACGAAGTGACCGTATGTGGAAAGATCCAACTGCTGACCACCGGCGTCTGCCAGCGATGCGTCAGTTTGATTGGTATTCCAGACGTAGCTGTACGGGTTCCAGTTCCTGCCGTTGAAGTGCAGAATCTGAGTTTCCAGGCGAACTGCTCTTCCGGTGTCATCGGGAAGCGTCACGGTGCGAGCGACGACGCTGTTTTCCGGAAATCGAATGTATTCGCGGAGACTGCTTTCTTTCATCCGGATGGGTCTCGGCAACGCGGTCAGCGGCTTTTCGCTGGGTAGAGCCACATACCGGACCGACTGAGCACCGTCGTCCCACATCGGTTCGTTGATGTCGAAAGGCATGACGCCGACGGCAGGAGTTTGTTGAGCGGTATCGCGGAAGAGCCCCGTTTGACTCAGTTTTGTCGGGAAGCTTTGTGTTTGCTTAACTGCATCGTTTCGTTCCAGACCGTAAACCTTACCTTCGTCAAAATGCAGCAGCAGCAATTCGCCGGACGTGTCTTCGCCGAAAGCAACAATACGAACGGAGGGCGTTACAAGGTCGGTGAGTTCCGTGAGTGTATCGTCGGCGCCATTGGGTTGGGGGGTGATCGTTGAAGACCAGATGCGACGTGTTTCGTAGTCGCCGAAGACGTACTTGCCGCGGAGTTCAGGAAACTTCCGGCCCTGATAAACAAAACCTCCGGTTACGGACGCGCCTTCGGAATGCGAATATGCAAGCGCGTAGGGACGGATTGGCGTTGGTCCGCGTTTGGCATCAGGAATGACGGTGTGAGGCCCTTCAATAATGCTCCAGCCGTAATTCGCTCCGGACTTAACGTTGTAGACCATTTCGTACAGTTCCCAGCCAACATCGCCGACCCACAGTTGACCGTCCGGCCCGAAGTTCATTCGCCAGGGATTACGGAATCCGTATGCGAAAATCTCTGGCCTGGCTTCGTCCATGCGATACTGATTGGGGAGGACTTCGATAGAAGCCGGATCGATCTTTGCCAGCGACTGTTTAGAAAACGGATTGTCTTCGGGGATGCTGTACAGGGGGCCAGTGTCGGTTGGGTTCGCATCGATACGAAAAATCGTCGACATCAGATTAGTGACGTCCTGCCCATTGCGACGCGGATCCGGAGGTGTGGGAACTTCGCCGTCTCCAGCCGATCCGTACAGGTATCCGTCCGGTCCAAACTTTAGACTGCAACCGTTGTGTCCGCCCTGCAACCAGCTGAATAACACACGTTCGCTGGAGGTGTCACATTTCGGGATACCGTTGTCGTCAAAGGTGACGTTGAATCTGGAGAGACGCGTGCCATCCTCCAGTTTTATTCTTCGCTGTTTGTGTGCCAGTGTGTAACACATCCAGCAAACCGGCACGGAGGGATAATCCGGATGAAACACCAGCGCCAACGCCTGACTGGTTCGCGCGGCAGAATCGTGCGGGACGAGTTTCTCAAAGTCGGCTCGAAGATCGACAAAGCTGTCGGCCTTTTTAACGGATGCGTCATCTGGAAAGGAAAACACCTTAGCATCGCGAGTGACAACCCACATTCTGTGATTGGCCGGGTCGCGTTCGATATACAGCGGCTGGTTGAATTTCAGTCCAGGATACCGCACGACCTGCTTCAGTGGAGGTGGTGGCTCTGGTGAACCTACGATCTTCGACGTTGTCCAGATTGGACGAGATGACGCTGTTTCGTCCGCGAATGCGGGCCTCAATTGCTCAACGGTTGCAATTTGGCAATACAAGCAGACCAAAGCAACCGAAGAGAACTTGCGACTCATAATGCGGTCTCGATCCTGCGCGACGACGGTCATGGAATGTAAGAAAGCAGCGTGTTCCGGAAAATCAAGGCTTCGCACGGCAATCAGGTCTGCCGCCGCAGCCAGCGTTTTACTATGCTCCCGGCCCTGTGGCCATGATATCGAGTTGCCGCGGCGATGCTACGTCACGATCGAACTCGCAGCCGAAACCTCAGTCCTGCCGAATCAAGAATTTGCCATGCAGATTAAGTTCTACAATAC
>CAYZYB010000673.1:0-3707 GCA_964481505.1 uncultured Planctomycetaceae bacterium
CACCATACGTGCGGGAAAACCCTAAAATGCAACCGGTGGTTCCCTCAGACGCCGCTACTTTGAAGACGGTGGCCAGCCGCAGCCAACACGTCCGGATGCCGCAACCTTCCTTCACTCGGTAACATGGACTGTGTTAGAAACAATCGCCGGAGCTTCTGCCTGAACACGACTTGGGAAACGCGACTTGCGGCGCACAACATGAAGTTTGAACGGCGGTTTCAAAGCCGCTGAAGGTCCCACCAGCCGCCCGCTGTATTCTGTTTCCCTGCCGACAACGGCTCGCCAAAGCATGTGTGACAGATCAAATTCCAGCGGAGGCCCGGACGGTGGGGTGGCCACCAGCAGATGGTAGCTGGCGCCTGGAATTTCCTGCTGCAGGACAAACTTCAGCTTCAGGCTGGAAAACGGTCCATCGTCATTGCGGTATTCCGGGTTTGCGATCGCCAGTGTTTTGCCCCGAGCACCGGCACCAGCCAATTCGACAACAGAAGGCGGAGCAACAGCTGCCGTGGGAGAATCTCCAGGGCTGATTTCCTCCGACACATCATCCAGCTGCTGTGTCCCGGCGGGCAATGCGATCGCAGCAGTAAATTTGTCTGCCGACGCCAGCTGCGGAGGCAACTTGAATTTGATGGTGCCATTGTCCTGCATTGGAAACTTCACTGTCGCATGTTGCTTAAACGTTCTCCCGCGCGTGGCAGACAAATGCAACACATAGCTATCAGATGAAGAGGGCGCTCCGCTGGCCAATTGGTAGTCCAGCAAAAACGGTTTGTCGAACATACTCGATGACGTCTTCTGACCTTCGCGAAGATTGCTAAGAACAAACCAGACTCGACCAGCACGATTGACGTTCGGCAACGGATTCACGGTCGGCATCTCAGCAACCGGCTGAAACGGACTTGCCGCCGCATTTTCTGTTTGAGCGGCTGCTGACTGAGATCCGGCAACAGAATTAGGTGGCGCCGCCGCTTGAGTTGGGTTCCCTACTTGAGACGTGTCGGGACTGACGGCTGCGCCAGAAGGAAAGTTGGGGGGATCAAAGTTCGGTCGGCCTGGCACCTGTATGGGCGCCGGATTTCGCTGAACAACTGGGGCTGGAGCTCGGTTAGCATGAACAAAAATCGCGATGATGATTCCTAAAGTTATAAGAATGAACTTGCCAACAAAAAGGCACAGCACCACCAGACCAACGGTCCGCCAGGTGTTTGATTTCTTCTTCGACCTGCGTCCTTTTTTCGAAGACCCGCGGCGACTGCGCGAAGTGCCAGCGCTGTCTTCCGACCTGCCATACCAGTTGTCGTCATTGCCGCCGTCGTCCCATTCCTCTTCATATTCGTCTTCCAGACTCTCGTAGTCTTCGACATCCGGCACAATCACTCTGGAACCACACCCGCGACACTTCATGGCTTTACCAGCCAACGATCCTTTGGCCTTAAACTTCTTGCCACAGTGATCGCATTCTCCCGGTATTCGATCATCCGCCGATTTTGCGACGGCTGATCTCGATCGCTCCGGACGACGGCCGAAATCCGGCAACGGTTCGCCAGCCAGCGAGCGACCGGCAAGATCCAGTCGCATGATCGTTTCGAATTGCTCCGACGGCGTATAGGGATTCGGTCCTCCAAGAACACCCATCAGATTTCTCACGATTTGAATTGGTGTATAAATGATTCCCCATGGAAACCCCCACCAACCCAGAAAGAACGACGAAACCAAACCCATCAACTGATGGTTGCGGCCACACGATTTACAACACAGGTTTGGAGTGTTCTTCCAGGATGTCAGTACAAATGCAGACCACACGGTATGCGAATTGTGAACGTCCACAGGCCCTGCACCTCCGCATTCCGGACAATCATCCTGATGCGCTTCGCGAATCGCGCCATCCACCACATGTTGAGGCAATCGGTCGGCTTCTTTCATCAGCTTCGCTGTGGACAGACAATCTTCGCTGCAGAACTGGCGCTTTCCCTATTTCGTTCCCCCGAACAAAATGAGCGAGTTGCAATAATCGCATTTCGCCATGTCGACTATCTCCAGGAAATATCAGAGCGGTAATCAAACGAATCGCGCACAGACTGGCTCCAACAATTCGTGACCAGGTTCCAGCAGGTTGAATCGCGAATGCCTCAAATCATGTCGGGCCAATAAACCGAATAAAAGTACCCGCACGATTGTTATACCCACGCAGCACAAAAACCTGACGAACTTTCCACCGAATGCTAACGAACCCTGTCAGCGACGCGGCTTCCAGCCAACGTTTCCCAACGTCATGCCTTATCCACAGAACAGAACTCACCCGACTGAATTTGGCGATAGACGAGACCATAGACCGCAGCGGCAATCATCACGATCACGAAACAGATTGGCCAGAGTACCGTCGGCCCACAGCGCTCAAGAATTTGCCCGCCAAGCGGCGCACCGATCGCCAGACCGAGGGCATGAGACAGCGAAAAGACGCCCATGTATCGCGCTCGCAAGGCTACTGGAGCCATGTCGGCTACGACCGACTGCTTGAATGCTGCCTGAATCACTTCTCCCGTGGTCCAGATGATGATCGTTATCAGCAGCAGCGGCACCGTGACGGCAAATGTTGTCAGCCCAAAACCCGTCGCAATAAAACACTCTCCGACCACTATGACCAGCAGGCGGCGATAACGATTGAGAACATGCGTCACCGGAAGCTGCAACAGAACAATCAGAATGCCGTTTGCAGAAAGCAGCAAACCGACCTGTTGCTTTGAGATCCCTATCTGGTTCATGTAGATCGGCAACGTTGAGAAGGCCTGCATGAAAACCAGGGTCGTCAGAGAGGCGGCCAGACAAAAAAGTAGGAAAGCCGTATCTCCGCGAATGTGCCGGACGGCTTTTCTTAGGCTGTCTTTCTCCAGAACGGCACCGACCTCATTCACGTCGTTCACAACGGGCAGTGTTTCGCGAATCGAAAACACGATGATCAATCCGTACGCCGAAGTCGTCAGTGCATCTCCCCAAAACAGCCACTGAAACGAATATTCAGCAAGGTATCCGCCAATCGGCGCAGCAACCGCGAAGCCCAGGTTGTAGGCGATGTACATCAGACTAAACGCCAACGGTCGCTGAATCGTGCCGACAAGGTCACCGACCATCGCTGATGCCGCCGGTCGATACATTTCGGCGGCGAGGGAGAAAACCAGAACAGCACTGAGGAACGTCCACTTGTCCTGCACCAGCGGCATCAGACACAATGTCGCCGATCCGCCAAACAGCGCCAACAACATGATCGGCTTTCGCCCGAAACGGTCTGCCAGCTGCCCGCCGATTAGCGATGACACGACGGAACCCAATCCGTAAACACCGAAACAGTTCGCAGCAAAGGTGACACCGAATCCCAGCCGTTCGCTGACATAGATCGTCAGAAACACCATCGCAAACGACCCGGCTCGATTGATGAACGAGCCAAGACACAGAATCTGCACGGCGGCTGGCAATTCAACATAGCTCCGCAGCGTAGAGCGAATCGCAACAGAGCCCGCTGGCATAGTGTTTTTCCTGGTTCAGACTGGAAACGCAAAGGATCTTGCCACGACACAACACACGGCCACAGGTTCGCAAACCGGTCCGCTTATCATCCACCGCCACTTTGGTGATTAGGGCGGTGTCGCTGGGACATTTGCTGACTTTCGTGAAATCAGGTGAATTCTTCGTCTTCCGCCGATACGATT
>CAYZYB010000674.1:0-3704 GCA_964481505.1 uncultured Planctomycetaceae bacterium
GGTGCGATCAAAATACACGGGGCTTTTGAATCGGTTTGAAGAAATCATTGATGCTGCGGCGACGTTGGAAAGTGATGTGCCGGAAGATACGTTTGCACGAATCATTCGAGCGGCCGACCAATGGCGATCTCTGGAAGACGATCCGACGCTGTGCTGCCACACGACCGCTCGGTTGTTGTCGAAGCTGAATCGCAAAAAGTTGGCCTGGAGTTATCTGACCACTCCGCTGGCGGAACGTTCGGGAGAATCCACTCCCTGGCGCAGTTTGGCGAAAACGCTGACTCAACAGCAGCAGGTTGGTCTGGCTGACATGGCGTGGTCGAAGGCGTTTGAATTCGAACAGACGAATCCGGAGATCCTGTTGGGGCACGCAAAAATGTTGCAGGCGAGCAATCGTGGGACGGCCAGCAAGCGTCTTCTAAAAAAGATCGTCAACAACAGCTGGCAACCGCGTTTTGACCGAGTGCGGCAGGAAGCGCAAGCGTTGCTCCCGTAGCTCAACCGACTCGGTTGAGTTTCTGGCCACAGCAGGAATGTCTCCCAAAAGGGCTGCGCAGACTGTCTATTCGTCTCACGTCCATTAGAGATACACAGCGATCACCGGCCTCTGATTGGATGCGGGAACGGCGGAACCGCCAGCAAAGATGCCGAATCGCGCGAGAACCGTGATCTGTGCTGTTCAGTCTTTCGTTGGATTCCTGAACGCCAGCCAGGAACTTCCGATGTCAGCAAACACAGTCGATTGTAAAATCCATTTGAGCCCCCGATTGCATGGTTTAGACGCGCGAAAACGTCAGATGCAGAGCTCATAGCGAAAGTCAGGAAGTCCGTTGAATCGGTAGACCGCTGGCGGTGGTGGCTGGTTGCATTTTACGTGGCGATCATTTTGTTGCTCGTGGTTTCCGGGCTGTACATCTTTGCCATGCTGCAGCGTTTTCGTTCGGTCGTTCCACCCTCACTGCAAACACCGAATGTCGGCTTCATGATGGGGATATTCTTCGGAACAAAGCTCGCGTTCTTCGTTATTTGCTCAGCCTCTAACATTGGGCTGATCATCTGGGGGCATCGCAAAGACCGGTTGTTAATCCGATATTATGATGAACACGCAGCAGGCCAGTTGGCTGAGCAACAGTCTACGAATCATTCTTCTCATAGCCCTTGAACAGCTTGCGTTCATTTCTCGGGCTGTAAGGTGTCCATGCAGAATCTTTGTTCATGTCGTCTTCGATCGATCGCGTGAATTCGTGCAGCTTGGCATCGATGTTGTCGATGTAGTGCAGCACGATAGCTTCGGGTGTCATCGGCAAACGCGGGCTGCCGAATTCGAGCTGACCGTGGTGGCTCAGGATCATGTGTTTCAGACGTAGAATGTCTTCTTCGTCCAGTGTTTCGCCGCCGAGTTCCGCTCGCACCAGCATCAGCTTTTCGTTCAGGATTTCGATGGCGATATTCATGTGTCCCAGCAGTTGGCCTTCGTCTGTGTAGGCAAGCGTTGGGTCCCAGGACAGTTCGCGGACTTTGCCGAGGTCGTGCAGCAACACGCCGAGCAGCAGCAGGTCGCGATTGAGTTTCGGGTAATGATCGCAGAGGCGTTCGGCGACTTCGCACATACTGACCACGTGTTCGATCAGTCCGCCCTGATAAGCATGATGAGCTTTCACTCCGGCGGGAGCGGCACACAGATCGTCGACCAGGGCACTGTCTTCCATGAAACACGTTGCCAGCGCCAACAGCTTGGGAGACTTGATCGACGCCATCAGTTCTTTCAGGCGATCCAGCAGAACGGCGACGTTGGCCTGCGGTTCGGCCTGGAAGTCCTCCATGTCGTAGCTGGATTCCGGCGCCTGATCGATGAAGTTGATGATCATCTGCAGGCCGCCCTGATACAGCTGCACCTTGCCTTTCACGTGTACGATGTCACCGGCATTGATGTGCTGCAGGCGTGCTTCGACGACGTTCCACATCAACCCATTGACGACGCCTGACTTGTCTCGCAGCGTCGCCAGCAGATACATATCGGCGTTGCGGTTGGCTCGCAATTGCTTGTCGGCCAGCAGGAAAACTTCGTTGACGGTATCGCCGTCGGAAAGATCGTTAACAAAGGTGCGGGGCATGAAGGGCTTTCCGGGAGGTTCCGGCGGACCAGGGCGTGGCGACGAGGAATGTCTGCGATTGCACGCGGTATCGCCGAGAATGTCGAACCTGCGACGGAACACTGTCGCGTGTATTGGATCGTTGGTGCAATCGTTTTTCTGGGTCGCCGATTCTAACGTAGCGGGAAAGATCAACAACCGGCAGGGTTTCGTATCTCGCTAACTTCATTCAGTTCCCGCACAATCGTCCATTCGATCTGAATGACGATTACTCTCCTCTGTCTTTTTTAGCTTTCTTGCGTCGACGATTGCGTGCGTTTTTTCGCTCCGAGGCAGTAGGACGACGCGGTGCCAGTTCCGGGCCCTCCGGACGATTGACGTCCGGTTCGATCGTGGCTTTCGGGGTCTGCGAGCTTCTGGGTTTTCGAGTTCGGCGTTGCCGTCGGTTGCGACGTTTTCCTTCTTCACGGACTTCGTCGTCTTCAGAACCGGGCGGGCGTTGGTCGTCCGTGCGCGCAGGCAATGGTTCCGGTTCTCGGCCGTCTTCCAGAATTTCGAATCCGATCAGCCGTTCGATGCGACGCAGCATGTTGCGTTCGCCCGGACTGCACAACGTGATGGAAATTCCGGTCGCTCCTGCGCGGCCCGTGCGGCCGATGCGATGGATGTAGCTTTCCGGTTCGACAGGGAGTTCGTAGTTAATGACGTGTGAAATGCCGTCGACATCGATTCCGCGTGCTGCCAGGTCTGTCGCTACCAGCACCTGCGTTTTGTAATCTCGAAAAGAATCCAGCGCCTGTTGTCGGGCCAGTTGAGATTTGTCACCGTGAATAGCAATGGCATCTACTTTGTGGCGCCGCAGGAATTCTGTGATGGAGTTCGCGCCACGTTTTGTTTTGATGAACACAATCGTCTGGCCGACGTCATCTGTTGTGATGAGTTTCAACAGCAGCGGTTTTTTCTGACCGTGGTCGGCAAAGATCACTCGCTGGTCGATGAGTTCGATCGTCTTTTGCTTCGGAGCCACGTTGACGCTGATCGGATTGTGCAGCAGCTTTTCTGAGAGTTTCACGATGCTCCCCGGCATCGTGGCTGAGAAGAACATCGACTGCCGACGAATGGGGAGCATCTTAATGATCTTTTTGAGATCGGGGAGAAATCCCATGTCCAGCATGCGGTCGACTTCGTCCAGTACAAAGAACTGGAGTCGGTTGAGAAAGATGAAACCCTGTTGAATAAGGTCCAGCAGCCGGCCAGGAGTGGCCACCAGAATGTGAACACCTTCTTCCAGTGCCTGCGTCTGCTTGCTTTGTCCGACGCCGCCATAAATCAGCACATAACTGACGTTGCAATGTCGGCCGTACGTTTCAAAGCTCTCGCCAATTTGAATTGCCAGTTCGCGCGTCGGCGCGACGATCAGAGCTTGCGGACGTTTGGCGATCGTTTTGAAGTCGTTCCCTGCAATGTGGTTCAGGATTGGTAGCGCGAACGCTGCTGTTTTGCCCGTCCCCGTTTGTGCGCAGCCAAGGATGTCGATTCCGTCCAGTGCGGCGGGAATCGTCTGTTCCTGAATGGGAGTTGGGGTTTCGTAGCCTTCTTCTCGAATGGCAT
>CAYZYB010000675.1:0-3693 GCA_964481505.1 uncultured Planctomycetaceae bacterium
ATCCAATGGTCTGCACACGATCACTCGAATCGACAACAACCGATTCAGTCTGGATGGTATCAGCAGCGGGCCGCCGAATTTCGTCTACTCAGGCGGCGGCTCCTGGTACGTGCCGGATATACAACCGGACGGCACCGCGCGCGGCCTTGTGGAAATCGACGTTCAAGCCACTGAGCCCCAGGGGCGAGTGCAGGATTTCACAAATGTACTGGGCGGAGTAGAAGTCACTTCACTCGCACACGGGCTGACAACAGGTGATCGAATTCGCATTGACGGTGCCGCCGGAACAGGTATCGCCAGTATTCAGGATTTCAAGGTCACAGTTGTCGATGCTGACACATTCTCACTTGACGGTCTGGCGTCTGTTGGGCCGTATGTGACATCAGGCGGCCTGGCGACATGGACCACAAACATTGTCGAAAGTGCCACAGCCACTGACGAAATCGTCATCACTTCTCAGGGTCATGGATTGCTGACTGGCGATGAAATCCGAGTGGTCGGTATGACTGTGACAACGGCCGGAGAAACAATACCGTCTTCCGGAAACGGTCGCTTCACTGTGACCAAACTGACGAACGACACTTTTCTACTTCAGGGCTCACAGGCCAATGGCACCTACACACCGGGATCCGGCTATTGGGTACCGTTTGAAGAAACATCATTTAGCGGCGACGAAATCGCTCAGATCGTGTCCGGCAACTCCATTACAGAAAACGGCAAGGCTGGTTTCTTTGTCGACCTGACGACAGGAACGCGATTCGACGGAGACATCGTCAACAATACGATCAACGCCAATGACGAAAAAGGCGTTCACATCGTTTCCCGCAGTTTTGGTCTGGGCGAAAACCTGCCACTGAACCCCACCAATCCATTTGCACTGCCGGATGTCCGAGACATCAGCTTTAACGTGAACATCGGAACGGCAACAACAGACGGAAACGACATTAGTTCCAACCTGCAGGCTGGTGTTGTTATTGAAGCCCTGGACTTCGCAACGGGCTCATTCGAAATCAACGGCAATCGAATCAACAGTAACATTACGGACGACAATTCCGCGGATCCATTTGACCATTACATGGGAGACGGCATCGTCGTACGTCTCGATAGCGACCTACTGACATCAGAATCCGTCGCCTTCCTTACTGAATCGATCATCGAAAACAATCAAATTGGTGTCGATTCAAGAGGTAACGAGGGAAATGGTCTGTCATTCTCGCTCACAGATCGTACGAGGATTCAGGATCTTGAGATCAATAACAACTCATTCCTGAATAGTGGCCTGGACGGCTTCCACTTTGTCCGCACAGAGGACGGCGACCTGAATTCCGTCATTTTTGAAGGTAACGACGCCACCAACAATATGGGCGACGGATTCGACATCTTCGCTCAAAACACCGTCCAGGATGAACTCGACTTTCGAATTCGCAACAGCAACATCGACAACAACGGTGAATACGGCATCCGAGTCGACGTTCAGGCGGACGCACGAGTCTCGTTCGATATTGCGGGAACCTTCATTCGTGAAAACGGTTCCCTGGGCGGAGGTTTCCACCCCGATGACGACCCGGGCGCTGGCACCGGCTCCGAGGGCCAGTCTGGCGGAATTGGGATCCATGGGTTCCAGCAGGTGGACATCGATCTCAAATTGGAAGACGTGCTGATTGAAGGCAACATTGGTGACGGGTTCAGTGTCGACGCAGACAACTTTTTCGATACGGTCGATGTGAACGCCAGCTTTATCGATAGCTCGTTGAACGGAAACTCGCTGACAGGTTTTCGCAGCGTCGGTGCTGCCTTTGCTTCATACGAATGGCTCAGAACAGACTTCATCGGCAACGGTACGGATGGAGCGAGAATCATCTCCAATATCGATCCAACAGACTTCTTCCGTCGAAGAGTTGGAGGTCAGGACATCGACGTATTTGGCCTCGGAAACAACTTCCAGCTGAACGGGGACAACGGAGTTGTGCTGGGTATGGGTGTATCCGCCGTGTTTGGCAGTGGTGATCCGACGGAAAACTTCGCAAACGAATTCGGTGGAACACTCGATCAGGACTATGCACCACTGGGGCTGTCTGCAGGTGCGACAGCTGGAAACGGAGAAGACGGTCTGAAGATCGTTCAGGAGGCTGGCCCTTATCTGCGAAATGAAGGCCGACGACGACTCATCGAAACAGACGGAAACTTCTTCACTTTCAACGCCGGTGACGGAGTCGACATTGGACATTACGTCGCTACCGAGGGCGGCAACGTGCTTCATGGGGAAGAAGTGATCAGTGATGTGGATGTGGTGCTCACACGAGCGGACCTCAGTGAAAACGGCGGTGATGGAGTTGAATATCTGGCAGATAGCGTGTTTCGAGTTGGGCCAATGGCAGGCGGTGGTCAGGACAACATTACGAACCCCAATATTTCGTCACTCTCCGTCTCGAGTTCATCCATCAAAGACAATCAGGGACGAGGCGTCGACATCCTGAATCGAGTCAATGAAGACTCACGAGTTACGCTGCTTGACAACGAAATCATCGGCAACGGTCTGGTCGGCATTTACGTCATAAACACCACAACCCATGACCAACTGCAGGACGGCCCGGGCGATCCTTTGGAAGCAGATTACGGTGATGGCTTTACGGGAAGAGCGCCCAATCTGGAACTCCGCGTCCAGGACAACCTCATCGAATCCAACGGTACGGCAGCCGTACAGACCATTGTGCCCATCAATGATTCGAATAATCCGGGCGACAGCAGCCCGAATGCGAATCCTGACTTTGCACACCTCACCACACCGATTCAGGGAACTGTCGGCGGTCTTGTGATTCGAGTCGGAACAACTGATTCGCTGGGAAGAGGACCCGATTTCTATACCGCCGACCCAAGTCGGGAATTGAGTCTTTCCGGCATCGACGCGGAAGTGTGGAAGAACAGCTTCGACGGTAACTTTGGAGCAGACGTCTACTTCGACAATTTCGTCTCCGCCGTTCCCGATCAGGCTAACGACAGATTCGACGTTCGGGATGTGCCGGACTTCCGTTGGAACAGTGGAACACGAGATCCGCTTGCACGGCTGGACCTGGTATTTCGTGAAAATGATGGAAACTCACTCGACGTCATCAACGGTTTCGCATTCCTGGACAACGATGAGCCCAGATTCAAATCTCGACTCGTTACCGCACAGCCCTCGGGACCATTTACAAACCAGGGTCGCCAGCGCAACGCAACTCGAACTTTGGGCTTCAGAAACGTCGTTGGTGATGACCCTGGCGACCCCGACGAATTTGGCCGCACCGGTGCCCAGAACCTGTTCGCAGTAACGACAGCCTTTGTTGGACCTGAGTTCTGGTCATACGACGGATGGGGAACGCCGACGTGGCGAGTGGAATCGGACTTTGATTTTGACAACTTCGACGCAACGAGTCCGATCTTCGGCCTGAGCGGTTTTTTCGATGAAGTGAATCTCAACGGAGGTCCTGGAGAGGAACCGTATCAATGGGATACGGGAGTCAACGTTCCAGGATTCACTGGTGCGACACCATTCTCACTGCAGCGTGGTGATGTCTTCAACGTTCTGCCTACAGAGATCCGATCGCCCCCGATTCGCTGGAAGAAAACGACAATTTCCTTGGTGCGACCCCACTGATTGTGGATCCAATTACCGGGGAACTTGGACGACTCTCCGGAACGTTCTCTGTCAAC
>CAYZYB010000676.1:0-3682 GCA_964481505.1 uncultured Planctomycetaceae bacterium
CAGATTGTCTTGCAGGAAGGCCGAATGTTGGCCAAGGTCGCTCACCCGAACGTCGTCAGATGCCTGGCCATCGATCATTTGCCGACCGCTGAGTTCGCGAAGATTTCGCCCAATGAAGCCTCACAATTGCTGGATGAATCGCCGATCCCGGTATTAGTTCTGGAATATGTGGATGGAATCTCGCTGGATCAGCTGCTGCGTCGACAGCGTTTGACGTTCGAAGAGGTGCGCTGTCTGGTCGGCAAAGTGGCGGATGGGTTGGTTGCCGTTCATGGTGAAGGGCTGTTTCATCGTGATATCAAACCGGGGAACATCATGGTTCAGGGAATGGAGCCAATCCTTGTCGACTTCGGTCTGGCTCTGGATGCTCAGGAAAAGAGCGAGCAGCGACGTTCCGGAACGCCGGCGTACATGTCGCCTGAGCAGGTTGAGAACAGAATTGCGGCGGATAGCCGTAGCGACATCTTTAGCCTTGGTTCCGTGCTATACGAACTGCTGACCGGGCAATCTCCGTTTTATGCAGGGACAAAGGACGCAACACTTGAACGCGTGCGCTCAGGGGAATTTGTGCCACCTGAAGACGTCAATCCCAGGATACCAGACGATCTGTTGGAGATCTGTCGCACATGTCTTGCGGCGAACCCCAATGACCGTTTTTCTTCCGCGAAGTCATTACGACAGGAATTGTCGAAATCGAAATCTCGCGTTTCCATGGCTTTGTTGTCTGGAATCTTATTGGTGGCGGCGGTTGTTGCCTTAGCATTTTTTGTTAGAGGTTGGGTGCCTCAGACAGAACCTGCATCTGCACCACCAGCGCAATTACCGTCGACTCCACTCGCTGAGAGTACGTCTGTTGGTTTGCCGGAGAATGTGATCGTGATCGAAGGCACGGATGGAGATGACGGCTTTATCGAAGGGGCCGAAGGCGACAATCACATTGTCGCTTTGTCGGGCGACGACAGTGTCTACGACATGCTCGGCCAGAACTTCATTGACGGCGGTCCAGGCACAGACACGCTCATCGTTTATGGATACGATTCAGGTGACTATCAAATCTACAAATTAGAAAACGGCAATACAGTTCTCGAAGGCCCAGGGTTGGATGACTCAAGATGCCGCAATGAATTGAAAGACGTTGAGCGAATCCTCTTTGAGGACGGAGTTTTGCGAACGACTGAGGTTACAGAACGACGGTAGAGCTGCTTACGTTAGTGGCGTAGCCGACGATTTACATCGGTGCGATGCGTTCGCTGCCGACGTCTGTTGTTAGCATCACGTGCTGGTCGAAGCTTTCGAACACGAGTTCAGCTTTAATCGTGGCGTGTTCCGGATCGTCCCACAGGTTGTTGAATTCTTTCGGGTCTTTCTCCAGGTCGTAGAGTTCGCCAAGGCCGTGGCCGTGGTAGACGACTAATTTCCATTTGCCTCGGCGATACATCGTTCCGAAGGTTCCTGTGCCGCCGGTAAAGTGTGGGTGTAGTGCGTCGAAGTATTCGCAGCGAACAGAATCCCGGAAGTGTGCGGGATCTGTTTCTCCCTTCAGGATCGGCAGCAGCGACTTGCCCTGCATGTAGTCTGGTTGCTCCAGACCGGCAAGTTCCACGACTGTCGCGGTGACATCCAATAGCTCCACAAGAGCATCGCTTTGCAGGTTGTTCTCAAATTTTCCTGGCCAGCGGAAGATCAGGGGCACTCGCACGAGTCCTTCGTAGAAGCGACAGCCTTTGAACATCAGGCCGTGGTCTCCAAGTGTTTCACCGTGATCGCTGGTGAAAATAACGACCGTGTTTTCTGTTTGACCGGCTGCTTCGATGGCTTGCAGCAGTCGAGAGAACTGGTCGTCGATCTGAGCAATCATCGCGTAGTATTTTGCCTGCGCGTCGAAGGCATTGTGTTCTTCCGGTGTGCGGACTTCGTCCTGAAAGTCGACATCCTTGAATTTGGCCTGTTGAGCCAGATCGCTTTCCTGGAACCACGGCCCAGGCATGTCTTCTGCTTTGAAACGATCGGCGTACTCTTTAGGAGGAATGAATGGCGGATGCGGATCGTAAATGTTGATGTTCATCATCCACGGGCCCGAACGTTCGTGGTTGATGAAATCGATGGCCATGTCGGTTGCCCACGTGGTCTGGTGCATTTCCGGTGAGACACGTTCGTCGGATTCTCGCATGGCATCGAGGTTGCCTCCTTTCGACTTCACCCAGTCGGCATAGTCGTGGCCGGTTTCCCAGTCGTCGCGCGGAGCGTGACTGAATTTCCAGAAGCTGTAGCCATCGTCAAGTCGCGGTTCTGTGCGATACCCCGAACTTACCAGGTGAAACTTGCCAATCATACCGCAGTCATAGCCAGCGTCGGACAGCAACTTGCTGATCAACGGAGGGGAGTCTGGAAATGTATCATTCCCATTCCGCGTGTTGTGAACTCGGCTGGGATACATGCCCGTCATAAAGCTGGAACGACTGGGAGTGCAGATCGGGCTTTGGCAATACGCCGTTGTAAATGCAACGCCGTCGTTTACCAGTTGATCGACTGTGGGGGTATGGACGTGCGGATTGCCGAGTGCAGCAATCGTGTCGAAACGTTGCTGGTCGGTGCAGTACCACAGAATATTGGGGCGTTGATCGGACATGATTGGGCAATGTTTGAAACGATGGCTGGAAATGGACAGGGCAACAAATGATGACAGGGAGCATCGTAGTGTTGATTCACGTGGACGAAAGGCAACATTGGGGATACGGCTCTTCGTTCAGGAGGATTTACAATTGCTCTTTTTATTTATTGCGTAACTCGTTTGTGTGTAGTTGGTTATGTTAATGGTTGGCCCGTTCAGGATGGGAAGGTTTCTGGTTTGGCATTCAGTCTGCTTTACGTTTTGTTAATCACTGACAAGCAATTGAAACAAACTTCAAAAGGCCAGCCATGACGATTTTCACTGCACTTAAGAACGACGAAAACGGCTTTATTGTATCAGCAGAGATTGTGCTTGTGGGCACGATTCTTGTCCTCGGCTGCATCGTTGGTTTGACAGAGATGTCACACAACGTGAACCAGGAATTGGAGGACCTTGGGTCAGCCATCGGCGGCATTAACCAAACATATTACTACACGATGTCCAGTGGTCATAAAGGGGAAACAGTTGGGAGTACTTTCCTCGATTTCGTTGACGAATGCGACAACGCCTGCGATATCACTTGTAGTTCACCAGGACGTGTTGAAGAGGGAGCTCTGGACAGCAGCTACTAATCGCCACCACCCCAATGCGAACACCCCCCCCCGCCCTTCTGACCCAAAGGGCACACAAGAAACCTCGATTTACGTCGAGGTTTTTTTGTGCGCTGTTGGTGATAGGATAGTCTTCAGTTTCTGTTGCTTCGCGTGTCCACTCATACATTCGTGACCTGTTTCCTTCCCGTTCTGTCGATGTCCAGTTCACCCCCACTTCCTGATGATCCCAGTCAGCTGGCAAGATTCGGCAAGTTGGAATTGATTGCGCGTCAGTTGGTGGAAGGGCTGATGATGGGGCGACATCGCAGCCCGTTTAAAGGTTCCAGCGTCGAATTCGTCGAGCACCGTGAATACTATCCGGGTGACGAAATCCGCCACATCGACTGGCGAGCGTATGGGAAAACGGGTCGCTACTACATTAAGGAATTCGAAGATGAAACCAATCTGCGAGCTCACC
>CAYZYB010000677.1:0-3682 GCA_964481505.1 uncultured Planctomycetaceae bacterium
GTCTTGCGATACTTAGCGGCCCATCGATCATGTAGCGAAGGATGTCGCCCGCCATCACCATAATTTGAGTCGATTCGGCGCTGTTGACGGTGTGGAAATCGGCATAGTCTTCCAGCCCGTTTTTTCGCGACGATGCCAGAACCGTGGGAACGCTTTTCACAGCAGTCGCGTGGGCGACGGTCCCGCCTGCCCATGAAATAACTCGGTCCGATCCGAAGTAGAGTTTCAATTCACCGCCATGGTTAGTCGGAACGGCATCACCGCGAGTGCGAAGCCCAGGCTTATCCGGATCGAATTCAGGCTCTGCATTAATCAGTTCGTTCAGGCGCGTCATGTGTTCCTGTTGAGTCACTCGCCACAATCGTGCGGGCGAAGATGCCGGCTTGAGCTTAATCCCATCGGGCATTGAGCCAAACAATAAATTGTGATCAACGAAGTTGCCTTTGTCGGGATCGAGGTGATCGTGGAAACCGCCCATATCTCGCAGGACGTGCTTCAGCTGCGAAACGATCCAGTCCGAGAATTTCAACCGCTCAACGGCCGACGGTTGTTCCGCATCCTTTGGCGGCATTTCCTTCAGGCTGACCTGAGCCCAAACGCTGCGCCAGATGTCGGCGTTAACTTCGTCGACCGGACCAAGTTCCTCCAACGACAGATTGCCCTCCGGATCAGCCTTGCCGTGACAGTCCACGCAATGACTAACGAGGATCGGCTTCGCATAGCTGGCAAAGTCCTTGTCGATCGCCTCGCCGGGCGTGTACGACTGACCGCTGGCGGACGACATCAGACCATGCATCACAATCGCCGCCAAACATATCCCCGCCGTCTTCATATCAGTCGTTCCTTAAACGAATTTGTTGCACCAGCTGATCCGTATCAGAAACGATCATCACGACGACCTCAACCGACCCTACGAAAATTCAAAACCACGGGCGTCATGCTTTATGCTGGATCGCCGTGTTTATTCAGTATTTTTGTAACAGCGTGCTGCCTGTGCGCCGCTGCCTGATCCACGAGAGTCTGCCCATTGGTATCTCGAACGTGACGTCCGCACCACACTTCAGCATGGCACGAACCGACAGACCACCATGGGTGTAATCACAGCCGGCCTGCGGGCGATTTTCACTCTGACTTTCGAAGTCGCAACGACGCGGGCCATGACAATTCGTACCAACGCGAGAGGTTTCGCAGCTGCGGACGATTCGAACCATTCACGATTTCTGATTGGCGCAGTAGGCAGTAAGTAGGTCAGGCTTTGCCTGACGGAATCACCTAACGGTGTTCAACATGCAACGTGTTGCGGCCAATCTGCGAAACACGCACACAGACTTGCACACTCATGACAAAATAAACCCGCCATCACCGACCACGCGAAGTCAAACTCTCAATTGTTACCTGGCCTGGTACTGATACATGACGTCGCTACGCAGGACGTATTTGCGACCGGAAGAAACAGCATGGCCTTTGTGCTTGAGATCGTGGACGAAGAACAGAGCCATCCCCGTTTCCGGAGCAACCGAGGTGTGCTCAAACACCGTCTGACCGCCCTCGAATTCAGAGTTTAGGTAGATCATGAAAGTGAGCCAACTGCGTTCACCGTTTTTGCGCTCGTAGCAATCATCGTAGTGCCAGTTGAATTGCTGCCCAATCTCGTAGCGGTAGAATCGGAAACGCTCGTTGAGGCCCATTGGGCTCCAGTGTTCATCCCAGTCCGAGACGAACTCGCGTGCCCGATCCCAGAGCGTGATGGCACGGGACTCATCGTCGATCATGACGCGCGTGTTGTTGCGAACCTCAGGGCAATGCTGAGGCCCCCACGAGGTGGTAATTGGAGCGTCCGAGTAACCAATGCCTTCGGTAAGTTCGATGTAGGCGGAGCACTCGGCGGGCGTAAAGAATTCGCTGACCGTAAAAATGGAATTGCTAATCTGCTTAAGCTGTTTCATGTTGGCTCTCGTTTTGCATAAGTGTGAGAACGAGACACTGGGCTTGAAGACAGGTTCGGCGTCTGTTTTGCCAGCTAACGCCGACAACAAACCTACGGTGCCGACTGACTGTCGATGTCAAAACCGACCGAGCACCGTTTGGCTGCATTGTGTTGTTACCTGCCCACGTTACGGGCGTGTGGACAGAGTGATTCCAATGGCTGCTGCCCAGTGTTTCATGATACGAGCTTTTTTGAACGTTGTCACCATTGTATACGGCAATGCGACGGGATGATCAGCTCCAAATTGTGACGTGAATCGTGTCCCAGCTTCAGTCTCCGGAATGGAGTCAGGCACAGCCTGACCTACGAAAACTACAGGCTTAGCTGCTGGCTTTGACGGCGGCGAGTTTCAGGAGATCCTGGAGTCGTGTCGGATCTGTTGCAGTGACTTTGGCAACGAAGCCGCTTCGTGAGCGGTGTGGACGACGGTCGTCCTTGCGGAATCAATCGAACCGATAGACCGCCTTGGGTGTTATCATAGTCTGCCTACGGGAGACTGTCACTCTAGCTTTTGAAGTCACGACGATGCGGGCCATGACAGATCGTACCGGCGCGAAAGGTTTGGAAGCTGCGGAAGATTCGAACCGCGCAAAGGCGAACAGCGCGCAGAGAAAAACCCGAAGTCCCTGAACAAAGCATTAGAACTCGGCTACGTGAGTTTCTAATCCACTGGTGTCAGCCAACCGCTTACGCCTCCAACTCAAACCACCTTGCTTCGAGCAGGCGAGTGTAGTCAACGGCATTCAGATTGTAGGAACCAAGGGAATAGCAGTAAGCCAAAACCGTCACGCCCCAAAACTGGCTACAGCAGTGAAACGAATCAACAACAGACCACGCAAAAGACTCAAATACAAAACGCCTCACGAAGTCTTCCATCAAAAACAAAACTGTCGCACTTGACTTTAGAATCTGCGATTTGATGGGATCAATTGACGCAACCCAGCTTGATTCGGTCTTCGTAGTGAGGCCATCCGTAGATGCCGTCTTGTTCTGAAACGCCAATCAAGCATCGTTTTGCTAACGGAAGCTTGGCAAACAGACCGGAATTCCGGGCATCGACAAGGACCTTCCAAAGCATGCTGGCAATGTACTCAGCGATCCGTTCGTCGTCGTATGATTTGAGCGTAACTTTCTTCCCGTTGTGCAAAGTGATAACGAGTGGATCAGCGTCACCGTCGAAGGCCGTTGCTTCGTGTATCGGATCGACCGCGTCAAACCAATGTTGAAAATCCTGTTCGACCTCTTCGATGTAACATTGCCATTCGCCGTCTTCGCCCTTTGATCCTGCGCCAGAGCGTGTGTCAAACACGTGTGCTATCCATCCGGATTGGTCGAATGCAAATCCAAGTGTGATGTTTGCAACTGGGTCTTCGTCTTCCCCGGGCCCAGAATTCACGTACACGGCGTAATCGCGGATACGTTTTTTGACGTGCTTCAAAATAGATTTGTAGTCCTTGCGAAGGTCAAGCTTCATTTTGTTCTGCCAGATAACGTCCGCGATCACGGGATTGTGAAGTGCGACTTTGATTTGGACATTTCGGGGTGACACACAGTTCCCGTGCATCGTTTTGTTATCCGATGAGTACGAATCCGCCACTGCGTTGCGGCTAAAGATACCGTGCGTTGTAGAGCTTTAAGCTGAACGAAGAGTCGAACCAAAGAGTGACTATGGTATCAATCGCGGCACATGTGACC
>CAYZYB010000678.1:0-3681 GCA_964481505.1 uncultured Planctomycetaceae bacterium
CAACACGTTCGACCTGTCCTGCTATCGAAAAACGCAGAGTGGCCGATTTCGTGGCTCTCAATTTGCCGTAGAAGACGACAGTTCGCACCTCGCCCTGCGATTCGACAATCCGCTTTACTTCGACAGTTTGAAACGTGGGGGCGCCGGAAACGCTGTCTTCCCGCGGCTCCGTTGGCGGCGTGCTCTGTGCGCCGCAGCCGATGTTGAACGAAATCAACAGTGCAGTACAGAGGCTGGTGAGCGGCATGTTTGCGGAAAGTCCATCCATGATGCTCAAATCATAACGTCAACGTTGGCGTTTGAAGACGCCTGTCGCCCCAAACGTATTATTTCTGCAGAACGTGTATTTTGTGGTTCGGCAGCGCCTGACCTGCGTCACCGAATTCGAACGAGCACCTCATTGCGGCGAAAAGGGCCAGGTGTCCAGGGCGGATCGTAGCCAGCAGATTCGGCGTCGCCGTCTGCACTGAGTCCCTGTTCGGACATCCATTGGCTTAAGCGCTGCTCAGCGTCGCTGCGAGCCGAAACATTAAGCTGACCACTGAAGCGAATCACAGCGAACCGTCCACTTTCCCGCCTTCGCAGTTCGACATTCGCGTCCGACGGCTTCGGTGCACCTTCGGAAGCGACAGACGCCGGCACAACAAAACCCATCTGACCTGGTTCGTTTTCAGATTCCGGTTCCATAAAGACGGGTGTTGTCATCGCAACTTTCTGATTGTCTTCGTTGTCGCCGCTAATATACCCAAACAACCGGCCAAAGCTGCCGTCGTTGCCCTGGGCTTCGAATCGCGTCGCTGTCGTGGCCATCACCAACTCGGGATATTCTCGCACTTCGAACGGCCCATCAGACCGGATCACATCATACGCAGCTGATTCATAAGCACTTCTGGACGTAAGCTTCCAACCGAAATACAAGGCGAACACAAATCCGCAGCCAGCGACAAGGCAGGTTATTTTCTTTGGAGTGATCATGGGCGAGATCTAAATCGTTCGAGTTTCGATACCACATCGGCCCGCCACAATCTGCGGGAAACTTCGCTCAAACCGCTGGAGCGTACGAAACGTGGCATTCTGTTAGTTTGCATACATGTTTGTAGTCATTTGCCGCCCGCGGAACAGGAAAATACTTACCGAAAATTTCACACTTTCGGCACTCGTCTACGGCTGACTGAGTGCTATAACCAAACAGAAGCTTCACTTACTGCCCACACGCCGTTTTCGTTAGAACTCTGAAGGTTCGCTACGATTCGACTGCTGACGAACTTCTAACTGCCACAACCGATCTACCATTGCCGCATTGTACAAATTTCGATGCAAATTCTCGTGCTCACACATGTCTTCGCCACTCTATTTATGGTGGGGCTGATTTGGTTCGTGCAGATTGTGCACTATCCACTGTTCGCGCATGTCGGAACATCTGAATTCAAAGTCTATGAAGAATTGCACCAACGTCTGACAACATGGGTTGTGGCACCTGTCATGCTTGTCGAACTGGCAACTGCATTGGCCCTGGTGAAATCCGCACCGACTGAATGGACCACTCTGGTGTGGGGCGGCCTTGGGCTGGCGTTGCTGATCTGGCTCGTGACAGCGACGCTGTCCGTTCCCGCTCACAAAACGTTAGCGGTTGAGTTTTCGACCGACGCATATCGCAAACTCGTATCCACGAACTGGATTCGTACGATCGCGTGGACGGTGCGAGGAATGCTGGTGTTGTTCCTGGCATATCGCTGCATGGGATGATTGGAAGCTCACTCTAATGAACCATTTTTCCGGCTCCATTGCATTACTTCGTCACCCCGAACATCTTGAAGGGCAATGGCTCGCGTACTGGAACGAAGGTCGCAGGCAGTACGACTTCGTCACAGCCGAACGCCTTGCGAATGAATCGTTTCGCGAATGCCTTGATCGGGAAATCGCGTGGGTGCTCGACATTCGCCGAGGCAAAGACTACATCATGTCGAGCCAGCCCAGACTGCATCTGGACCTTCCGATCGACAAAGAAATCGCCGGCGCTTTCTTCGTCACTGAATTTTTCATCGTGGACCTCTACGGAAAATCCGGCCGTGCTTCTGTTGAACTCAACAAACAGCTCCGTTGGTTCACCAGCGACGAAGTACTTTCCGGCCGGACCGTGGACGGAGCATTGTTGAATCCAGCGCTCGTCGCGCTGCTAAACAAGGCCGATGTGATCGCTCGACATACACGGTGACAACTCGACCTGCCATCGAAATGTCGAGACTGCCTGGGTTGAGCCACAAACTGCGTGTTCGCGTTGGTTCCATCGCACCGTTGCCTGGCATATCATCCGCGTTGGTCTACCATCCCGTGGATCATCTTCCAGCGAAATGTCAGGAGCCAACATGCCTTCCGTATTCCAACATCAGTTCGAAAATGTTGAAGACTATCTTCACCATCGTGCCCCCTATTTGCTGGTAGGATCAATCGGAGAGATCGCGGATCGCGCGATTACGACTTCGACGAAAATTACGGGGCAAGAACATTTCATCGGCGGTCATTTTCATGGAGCTCCGATCGTTCCAGGTGCCATGATGCAGGAAATGACCACCCAAACAGCTGGCATCCTTTTGGCGGCTCGTTTCAATCCGATGGAGGAATTCAACACTCACGATCCGTTCTTCAACGAATATGCGTTGGGCGTGTTGGTTTGTGTCAAGAGAGCGCGCTTTCGCGGCTTTGCTCGGCCGGGAGACACCCTGCACACTCACGTGGAACTGGCTGACCAACTTGGCGACATCTTCGAATTCCGCGGACACATCACGCTGAATGGAAAAGCCGTTATGACGAACAGTTTTCAGCTGGCCAACATTCTGTCGGCAACTCTTCAGGGAAATCAGGAACAGGCGACGGCGCCGTCAAAATGATATGGCGACTGGTAATTGGCAAAGAGTAGAAGATGTCCCGTCAGTAGTCGAAACGTGACCGACCGTTTTTGCTTTGTAAACGCGCCTCGCCGACGTCGCTTGTGATACTTCTGGTACGCCTTGCTATTTGTTGCCCGACCTTCTGTGTCGCTTCTGTTGTGCACTGTTGGCCTGCAGTTGGTTGAGGGCAAGTAGCTGCGGGGAGATTCCGTAACGCAGTGCTTCCAGAGTTTGCAGTGCACTCGGCGTGTTGCCCTGACTGAGTTGCATGGCCTGGATTTGTTGGCTGGGAGTGATAGACGGACGTGGTGGTTCTATTGGCGGAAGCGGTGGTCCAAACGGTTCAACTTCGGTTTCTGTAACTGTGGCGTCTGCACGTTCCCGCGTACGACTGTCGTTCACAGCAAAGTTCACGTACCGGAGGCGATTGCGGCGAAACTCCAGCTGATCCTGCAACGACGCAAACTTATAAAGAAATCCATCAACGACTTCCGTGTGGTTCGATGAACCAGCAACGCGACGGCCCTTCTGAGCCTGCCAGACAACGGAGTTGCCATCCGCGACCAGGTCCACATGAGCATACTTTTCTGGATCCTGCAGGAATTTGTCCCGTGTCGCTTTATTTGGGAAGAGGTACATGCGATTCCCATATATTTTTGCGTGCTGGATGCTTCCCCGGATCAACTCACCAGAGTCGGCGTAACAGACGACACAGTGACCGCCAAGAGCCGGCACGTATTTTGCCGGGCTCATCAGGAATTTACTTCGAGACGCTCGGTCAGTGAAGTAATAC
>CAYZYB010000679.1:0-3664 GCA_964481505.1 uncultured Planctomycetaceae bacterium
GAGTTGTTTTAGAACGTCGATCTTTCGTTCTATCGTTGGGAGATTCAATGCTTAACCTGACCGTCATTAATGCTCGAACTGTTCTGCTGTGTCTGTGCGTATCGATGTGCGCCGTTGCAGGTAATCAGGCTGTGGCGTTTGATGATGCGAAAGTACGGAAGCCTGCCGGTATCGCGGTTGCTCAGAAGGCGACACTCGTGAAGCTGACTGTCGACCAGGAAGAAAATGCGTTGAAATTTGCACGCCAGAATCATGCGGAACTGGCAAATCTGCTTGAACAACTGCGAAAACGATCACCAACTGCGTTTCATCGAGGGACGCGAGAGGTTCATCTGGCCTCACAGCGACTGGAACGGTTCCGTGAGAAGTCGCCTGCACGATTCGAGATGGAGTTGAAGAACTGGAAAGTGACTTCAGAAATTCAATTACTGACAGCCAAATGGGCGATTTCAAAGAGCCCGAAACTCGAAAAGCAGATCCAGGTGTTGCTTCGGCAACGCCAGCAGTCAAAGATTGATCGTTTGCGATCTGAACGGGACAAACTTGCAGAACGTCTAGAGCAATTGGATCGTCAAATCGGAATGGACACGGCAGAACAGGAAGCTGACCTTGCCGCAGAATGGGATCGTCTGGCTAAGCGAGCCGCGGTTTCCATGAAAGCGCAAAGAAGCCCTAATCCCAGGAAATCAGTGACCGGTAAATCGGCTAAAATGGCGAAGGGCACCATTCCCACGACACCGCCGGAAAAGTCGAAGCAGTCGAAGACAGAATTGTAGAACCACGCCCCCCTCCTCAATGTTGCTCACCTAACGTAGCCAACCTCATGACGCCGCAAAGGAAATCAGGAATGAAAGCTTCAGGAACACTACTGGCAGTGCTGATGCTCGCTGGAACAGCTGTTGCCGACACCCTCGTGGCTGAATCGGCCGCGAAACGATTCGCTGCCGCCGATGTGGACGAGACGCCTGATTTTCAACGCCACGTGGTGCCGTTGCTGGGTAAGCTCGGCTGCAATGGGCGAGCCTGTCACGGTTCGTTTCAGGGCCGTGGCGGTTTCCGTCTGTCCCTGTTTGGCTATGACTTCAACGCTGACCACGGCGAACTGTACGGACGCGTTGATCCGGAAGTTCCAGCGGAAAGCCTGATTATTCAAAAGCCATTGATGGAAATTCCTCACGAAGGCGGAAAACGCCTGAAGTCGGGATCCTGGCAGCACAACGTGCTCATGAACTGGGTAAAAGCAGATGCTCCTGAACGTCCGGAAGATGCGGCGAAGTTGTTGAAGGTGAAAGTGACGCCTTCTGAAGTTCTGTTCACCCAGGACGGCCAGAATGTTCAACTGAAAGCCGTTGCCATATGGTCGGACGGCACAAAAGAAGACGTGACCGACTTGTGCCGATTCACAACCAACGATGATCAAATTGCTGACATCACCAGCGGCGGCTACATCGAAGCTGCCACTCCTGGTGACACTCACGTTGTGGTTTCTTACGATGCCGCCGTTGTGGCTGTGCCAGTGATTCGTCCGGTTTCCAACAAGACCGGAGATCAGTATCCCAGGACACCAACGCCGACCAAAGTGGACAAATTGGTTGTTGATAAACTGAAAAAACTTGGCGTGGTGCAATCTCCGCTCGCCAGCGATGAAGAATTCCTTCGCCGCGTCAGTCTTGACGTGACCGGCGCTCTGCCGACAGTCAAAGAAATTCGCGAGTTCACGGCAAGCAAGAGCCCGAACAAAAGAGCGAAAAAGATTGACGAGTTACTTGAGCGACCAGGTTACACCGCCTGGTGGACAACAAAGCTGTGCGACTTTACCGGGAACAGCGATGACCAACTGACCAACGTAACTCCGATTCGTTCGGAAGCGTCAAAGCAGTGGTACGAGTGGATTCATGACCGCGTTGAAAAGAACGTTGCGTATGACGACATCGTCGAAGGGCTGGTGATGGCGGTCAGTCGTGAGGAAGGTGAATCGTACGATGCGTACTGTAAGAACATGAGCCGTATGTACCACAATGGTGGCAGGAATGCGTCGTTCGCAGAGCGCGAATGCATGCCACACTATTGGTCGCGTCGAAACTTTCAGGCCATGGAAGATCGCGTGATCGGATTCTCTTACACCTTTCTTGGTGTGCGAATTCAATGTGCTCAATGCCACAAACACCCATTCGATCAGTGGACGCAGGATGACTTCAAAGGCTTCCAGGGGTTCTTTACCGGAGTCACCGGACGAAACCAGAACCCGCGACCTGAAAATCGTGCCGACTATAAAAAGATGATTGCGAAACTGGAAACCGGCGACTTAAAGGGCAACCAACTCAGAAACGAGCTTGGCAAACGGCTACGAAAAGGCGTCATCGTGCCATTTGGCGAAGTGTACACGACGCCTCCGCCACGAGTGGTGACAGAAGTTAAGAAAGGCAAGTCGCGAAAGGTCAAAAAAGGCGGTGGTCGGACAGCGATGGAAGGGAAGCTGCTGGGCCAGGAGCCGATGGACCTGACAGGTTACAAAGACGTACGTGAGCCGCTGATGGCCTGGTTACGTTCCCCTGAAAACCCACTCTTCGCGAAGGCCTTCGTAAATCGCGTATGGGCCAATTATTTTAATGTTGGAATTGTGAATCCACCAGACGACATGAACCTGGCGAATCCTCCAAGCAACGCGGCTTTGCTGCAGCACCTGGCTGATGGGTTTATCGCGAACAAGTTCGATATGAAATGGCTTCACCGTGAAATACTCAATAGTCGCACTTATCAGCTGAGCTGGGAGCCGAATCCCACCAACCGGCTCGACGAACGTAACTTTGCTCGAGCTGTTCCGCGACGTTTGCCAGCGGAGATCGCCTGGGACATGGTTTCTCAGGCAGTCAGCAATGATGAAAAATATGCGGAGTTTGCCAGCAGCGTTGAAGGACGAGCGGTTGCCATTCCTGGAGCTGGAACTCGGTACAGAAATGATCGAACGGGAGCCGGGTACGCTTTGACGATCTTTGGCCGTTCGATTCGAGAGAGTAACTGCGACTGCGACCGCTCGCAGGAGCCGAGTTTGCTGCAGACGATCTTTTTAAGAAACGACGGGCAGGTTTTGGGAATGCTGGACAGCAAAGATGGCTGGCTGTCTCAGGTTGCCAAAGAAAACGGCATTGTATTTCAGTCCAGGTCGCCGACCGCTGCAGATCGCGCCAAAGCGACGAAGCTGGCAAAAGCTCGCCAGGAAGCGTTCAAGCGAATTAAGACGATTCAGCAACAACTGGCAACTGCCAGAAGGAGCAAAGATAAGAAGAAAATTGCTCGGGCTGAGCAGGCGATGGCAAAAATGAAAAAGCAATTGAAAAAGTATCCTTCACCTGCTGAAGCCGATGGGCAATCGTCCGAGAGTGGAATCGTCGACGTCGGCAAGGCGATCGATGACGCTTACCTGCGAACGCTCAGCCGAAAGCCGACAAAAGATGAGGCGGTCGCTGCGAAGGAATTCGTTGCCGACTCCAAAGATAAGCTCGATGGTCTCCGCGGTGTCATGTGGGCACTGCTGAATACAAAAGAGTTTATTGTGAATCACTAAGTGTTCATTTGCTTGTCAATGAACGAAATCCACGCATCTCAACACCTACCTTAAAACACTCCCGCAATTTGCCGGGCATCCCACCGAAAAGGACATAAC
>CAYZYB010000680.1:0-3664 GCA_964481505.1 uncultured Planctomycetaceae bacterium
GTATTTTTCCTCAGTCCGGGAGATCGAGGAGCAACTGCAACGAAACGTTGCGTGGGCCGACAAGCCAAAGCCGGAACCCACGCTGCAAGACGTCGGCGATTACACACGGTCCTATAATCGTGACGTTCGCGGCTTCGAATATTCGGTCTGGAAGAAGCTGATGTTCGACCTGATCGTGATGGCTTTGCAAACTGATTCGACCCGCGTCATCACCTTCAATATCCGACAGGAAGGAACCGGAGAGCACTGGGCGGCACATGGAGTTTCGAAAGGTCATCATGAACTGACGCACTACGCAGGCCCGAACGACCTTGACGAACTGGCAAAGGTTGAGGAAGTCAATATGGGGTTTTGGAATCATTTTTTGACGCGAATGCAGAACGTCAAAGAAGCTGATGGAAGCAGCCTTCTCGATCACTCGATGGTGGCGTTCTCCAGCGGCGCAGGCATGGGGCACTCTCGCGATCGCCTGCCGACAGCCATCTTTGGCGGGCAATCACTCGGCCTCCGCCATCAGGGGCATCTCGCCCTGCCGAAAGAAACACCGCTCGCTCGAGTCTGGCACACAATGGTTGATCGAATGGGCGTTGATTTCGGCGAAACATTTCAGGACAGCGACGGGCGAATCGATGAACTCATCGGGTAAGTGAATGACAATGAAATTCAGTCTCCGAATACGGTTGCACCTGCTGGTGTTTGTGGTGCTGTTAACGATTGCAGTCGATGACATCCGCGCTCAGAGCAGTCCGAGGATGAAAGCGATTCCCGCTGGCTCCTACATCCGCGGGCGGCACAAATCCATCGAGAAAAACTTCTCGTACGACCATGCTTATGACAGGTGGGAGGAACTGCAGACGCATCCTGTGCGTATTACCAAACCGTTCTACATTTCTGCGTCAGAGGTTACTGTCGAACAGTTCCGCCAGTTTGTGGAAGCGACTGGCTATGTAACTACCGCTGAACAGGGTGATACAGCAGCCGTCGGGTTTCGATTCGAAGAATCCGAACGCCCGATAGAATTTGATCCATTCCGTTCGGATGCGGGCTTCAACTGGAAACACCCAGGGTTCGAGCAGACCGACGACCATCCAGTGGTTTGTGTCAGTTGGAAAGACGCGCAGGCCTACTGCGAATGGCTAAGCCGCTCAGGCGGCCGGAAATTTCGATTACCAACCGAAGCAGAATGGGAATACGCCTGTCGCGCCGGCGAACAAGAGGCGTTTTGGTGGGGCAATGCTTATCGTGGAACGATTCATGAACGAGCCAACATAGCTAACGCTGAGCTGGAAAAGGCTCACGTGAATCTTGGGCTTCGACACTGGCTGTTTAACCTGGCATCAGATCCCGGAGACGAGTACGTCTACACGGCACCCGTGAGATCTTTTCCACCAAACCGCTGGGGACTATACGACACTCATGGCAACGTTTGGGAGTGGTGTCAGGACACATATGTGGAAACATCCTATCGCGAACTACGATCGAAAGATGCGCGTGTCGCTCATCCACTGGCGGTTGATCCGGTCTGCAATGATTCGTGGAACGAATTTGGAGATTGGAGGGTCATTCGTGGTGGATCGTGGTATAGCAGCCCGGCGAACTCGCGATCAGATCTGCGCTGCTACTACGACGCTCCCCACTCAGCGTGCTACCTGGGGTTTCGAGTTGCCCACGATGGCACAGATGAACAACGACAAGCCGCGGCCGAAGAATGGCAACTGGAGCAACAGGCGACGGAAAGAGTTCTGGACGTCGTAAAGACTTTTACGCGGTCCGGCCCGGGCGGCGCCGAGCGTGGAGTCGAATTTCGAGAGACTGCCACGGCCGACATCGCTCGTGACCTGCATCGAATCAGCAATCTGACCACCATCGTGGCCAATTGTGTTGAAGCCAACGTGATCGAACACTTTGTAAAAGTTCCCGGGCTAAAGAAGCTGCAGATCCACAACGCGGATGGAGTCACCGACGACGATGTCGTCGCAATAGAGAATGCCGAAACGCTGGAAAAGCTGGAGTTTCTCTGGGGACAATCGCAGCTTACCGATGCCAGCATTCCGTACATTAACAAACTTCAGAACCTGGACAGGTTGAAACTGAACGCGCCCGCGATGACGGACGCGGGGCTGAGCCGTCTGACTGAAATCAAGCAGTTGAGGTCACTCGACCTGAGCGTCACCGGCACGAAAGGTGGAGTCCTTGAATCGCTTGGCAAAACGCCACTCAAAGGCCTCGGGTTGGGAGATCTTTCTGACGAAAACGCGACGCGTTTAGCTGATCTGGACAGACTGACGAGCCTGACATGCAACGGTCCAGGGCTAACGGGAGTCGGGTTCGTTCATGTCGGAAATCTCAAGCTGCTGACTCAACTGAATCTGCAAGGCAGCCGGGGTATTTCACCGGAAGATTTTGGCCCACTACGCTTATTGACGCAACTGACACATCTCAATCTGAGCGACACCCGAGCTGGTGACAACGCTATGCGTTGTCTGATCGCCATGAATGAATTGCATTCTCTTGTGACCAGTCAAGAGATTACCGACACGGGATTGATTCATATCTGCAACGCGGTCTCGCTGAATTCGATCACGATCCCGAGCGCAAAAATTACCGACGCTGGCTTTCAGGACATGTGGAAAATGCAAAAACTCAACACACTGCGGTTGGACGCTCAAGATGCAAAGATCACTGGCGACGGATTCGCGGCGATGACCGAAGCCCAGGCATTGCAGAGCATCACGATTCGCAGCACAGCGTTCACCGACGTAGGCATGAAATATTTGAGCATGATGCCACGTCTGCAATACATTGTGATTGGAAACCGGGACGAAGGGCCGACACAGCTGACGAACAACGGGCTGCTGATGCTGACGGAACTCGAACATCTGCAAAGTCTTACGATCGGAACGAAGAACTCGCAGATTACCGAGGAAGGAATTGCGAAGCTTAAGTCCGCGATGCCCAACGTGCAATTTGACATTCGCATTTGAACGCACATGCCAGCGGGAATCGCGATACGCTCGGTTCGAACCTCATCCGGATCACTATGATGAAATACAATCATCTTCTGACGCCACTTCTGCTGCTGGTGTTTGCTGATGTGGCCTGTTCGCAAACCCCATCACCAACGGCATTCTTTCGAGAACACTGCAATCGCTGTCATGGTGAAGAAAAGCAGGAAGGCGACCTTCGCCTCGATACGCTCGACACATCGTTCGTCGACAACTCATCGACGGGAGCGTGGGTCGAAGTTCTGGATCGCATCAATCTTGGTGAAATGCCGCCCGCGGAGGAGCCGCAGCCTTCTACTGAAGAACTTGATGCAGCAGCGACGTGGATCACAGACAAGCTGGATTCGGTCCGGCACAAATCTGTCAGTTCCGGTGGCCGAGTTCTTCTAAGACGACTCACGCGAACCGAGTATGCCAACACCATTCGAGACTTGCTGGGTGTGGAGTTTGTCGAAGGCGAAGGCCCGTTGGACATGCTGCCGCCGGACGGTTCGATCAACGGATTCAACAAAGTCAGCAAGGCGTTGATGCTGGATCCGTCCTTGATGGAGCATTACTTCAACGTGGCTGAGTTGGTCGCGGATCGAGCCGTTCGGATGCGCGAACCGCTGGTGCCGACGCGGACAATGCGATACGAGTTCGAAGGCAGTATCCAGGGC
>CAYZYB010000681.1:0-3656 GCA_964481505.1 uncultured Planctomycetaceae bacterium
TTCTTGCTCAGGTTCTGCGAGACGGCAAAGAGGCTTCCTGTCAGTCGGCCGTCGCGGGCATCATCAGCCATTGCCTGCAGACCGGACGAGAAGCTCCAACGTCTGACACAGGCGACTACTGTCGTGCTCGCGCCAAGCTTTCAGAACCGGCCCTCCGAGAACTCAATCGTGAGATCGCCGACGAAGCCGAAGATCGGGCAGACGAATCGTGGTTGTGGAAAGGTCGCCATGCCAAGCTCGTTGATGGCTTCACATTCACGATGCCAGACACGGAAAAGAACCAGGCCGAATTTCCTCACCCAAAAAACCAGACTCGTGGTGTCGGTCTTCCGATCGCTCGCAGCGTCGTCGTACTTTCTCTGGCAACGGCGATGGTGATCGATGTCGTTCTCGGTCCGTATCAGGGAAAGCAAACCGGCGAAACGGCTTTGTTCCGGCAACTCATGTCCTCGTTGACGGCACAGGATGTGATGGTGTTCGATCGCTATTACTGTTCGTTCATGATGATTGCACAGTTGTTGAACAGAAAGGTCGACACCTGCGCTCGACTGCACCATCTTCGTCACGCAGATTTTCGAAAAGGACGTCGCCTTGGAAAATACGATCACATCGTTGTGTGGACGAAACCGGATCGCCCGGCATGGATGGATCCGGCAGAGTACGCGATGATTCCTGCAACACTGGAGTCGCGAGAACTGCGGTATTCGGTAGTCGAGAAAGGACGACGCACAAAGACGATCACGGTCGTGACAACTCTGCTGGACGTTGAACAGTACAGCAAAGAAGACACTGCCGAACTCTACGGTTTCCGATGGCACAGCGAACTTGACATTCGCAGCATCAAACAGAATTTGAATCTGGGACACGTGCGTTGCAAGTCACCAGCAATGGTTCGCATCGAATTTCGCACGACGTTTCTGGCGTGTAATCTGGTGCGACTCACGGGAGCTTCCACCGCGATATCGGGCGACCGGCAACCGCGCACGATCAGCTTCACGAGTACGTGTCAATTTATTTTGTCGGGCTGGGCGATCCGAGCGACAGGCATCCTGTCGCGAACAACGTTACGAATGCAAAGCGAAGAACTGCTAAAACACATCGCCGAATGCCAGGTTGGAAACCGGCCAGGAAGGCTGGAACCGCGAGTCATCAAACGAAGACGACACAGCTACCCACTCATGCAAAAACCAAGAAACGTCCTCAGGGCCGAACTACGCAAACACTGCACATGAAATCACTTATGGATGACAGTGCCATTCGTTCCTGACACCGTTTATAGCCTGCTTTCGCCGAGGGAGTTGTTTAGAAACAGGGGGTGTTTCTTTGCGGCCTTGCGACCTGGCGGCTTTGCGTTCGGTGGAACCATCTTCAACGCAAAGTCGCAAGGCCGCGAGGACGCAAAGATAGAAACCACATCGTACCGTCAGGGCATCACGTCGATTGGATAACTCAACGGTTTTAGAGTTTGGTGATTAGTATGCGGGTGCCATCAAAGGTGGCTGGAACCTTTGTTTGCTTGGAACCTTTGTTTGCTCATGGGAAGAAAATCCAGAAATGGGGACAGACTTTGGATTCTCATGCGTACTCTACGTAGAATGGGGGTTTTTCCTCTAATTTTCGGTCTCTCCCCTCGCTGAGTGCAATCTGCACACCGTGGTTAATGGAAACAAATGACGATGAAATTCTCTGACTGGCTGAAAAGAACGATTCAAAATCTGCGACAGGACAACCGAAAACGTCGGAGCTGGGAAAATCGCTCGCGAGCGGCCGTGGAATGTCTGGAAGACCGGGCGCTGCTGGCGAACTTCACGCCCGGCGACGTGACCACGCTGATTGCCAATATCAACACGGCCAATGCCAACGGTGAAGACGACGTCATCGACCTGGGCGGCGGTGTGTTTACGCTGGACGATACGAACTTTGCCAACGATACAACGGACGGTCGCAACGGTCTGCCGTCGATTCTGCAGGACTCCGGCCACGCGCTGACGATTCAAAACGGCAGCATCGAACGCGATGCCGGTGCAATGAGTTTTCGGTTGCTCCACGTGGACGAATCCGCGGATCTCAACCTTCAGCAAATCTCCCTTTCCGGCGGACTCGCAGATCAACCACTGGGAGTTAATCTGGGCCGGGCGGGCGGTGCGGTCTTTGTCAGCAGTGGCGCCGTGATGTCAATCGCAGACAGCACCATCTCCGGAAATACAGCCGATCCAGCCGCCACCGGTTTTGGGCTTGGCGGCGCGTTATTCAACTCCGGCTCGACGACCATTTCCCGCACAACACTGTCGAACAACTCGACCGACGGACTTGGTGGTGCGATTTATAATTCCGGCCCGTTGGTCCTTGTGGACAGCGCGGTCTCAGACAATTCAGCGGATAGCGTTGGCGGTGGAATTCGAAGCAGATCGACGCTGACTATTTCTGGCAGCACGATCTCAGGAAACTCGGCCAGAACCGGACGAGGGGGGGGGGCTGACATTTTTGGCGGCGGCGCGACGATCACGAACAGCACGATCTCAGGAAACTCGGCTGGCGGGAACGGCGGAGGCATTTACCACAGGAGCGGCGCCGCCACGATCGCGAACAGCACGATCTCGGGAAACTCGGCCGGAAACAGAGGCGGAGGCATTTACAACTATGCCCGCACCACGATCAATAACACAATAGTCGCCGGAAACACCGGCGGCCGCGGTGCGCCGGACGTCGGTCGAGATCTGCAGGCCACGAGTGCGAACAACCTGATCGGTGACGCTGGTGCTGCAGGCGGTCTGACTCACGGCGTCAACGGCAATATCGTTGGCAATGCCGGCACTGGTACGCTCGACATTAACACCATTCTGAACACCACACTGGCCGACAACGGCGGGCCCACGTTCACACATGCTCTGGTCGCCGACAGTCCGGCCATCGACGCGGGCGATAACGCCCTGTTGCCCGCGGACACCGACGATCTCGACGACGACAGCAACATCACGGAACCGATTCCCTTCGATCAACGCGGTGAAACCTTCGACCGCATTCTCGGTGGCGTCGTTGATATAGGAGCCATTGAATCGCCCCTCCTTCCACAGGCCGCTACAATCGCCAGCGTTTCGTTCTACAATCAGGACGCAACTCTGGAGGCGAACCTGAGCCCGGATTCGACTGGACAGCGTTCGATCATTCAGCACGTTCAGGTGGTGATCGACGGAGACATCACCGTCCCCACCGGAGCCATCACAAACAGCAGCTTTGCGCTGACGAACCTGACTGCGTCCACAAACGTGGGTCTCAGTGTTGATTCGGTCAATGAATCCGGCGACAGCACCACGATTGTGTTGTCGTTCACCAGCGGCACAGACTTAAACGGTTCACTGACGAATGGCAACTACCGGCTGATCATCGACGGAGCACTGCTGGGTGTCGATGCGGATGGTTCTGGTTCTGTGGGAGGCAGCCGAACGGTGAGCTTCCATCGTCTGTTCGGAGACTCAGACGGCGACCGTGATGTCGACGGCAGTGACTTTGTCAGTCTGATTCGCGGCTTCTACGGAAACCCTGCGTTCCAGAATGTCTTCGATCAGGATGACGACGGCAACCTCTTCGAAGAACTCGGTAGTTTCTTTAGCAGCTTCGGACGACGTCTGAACCCGTTCTAAGACACAGCAACACGG
>CAYZYB010000682.1:0-3656 GCA_964481505.1 uncultured Planctomycetaceae bacterium
TCCTGCAACAAATGACCGCCCAACTACACGCCAGCGACAAAAACTGGCAACTTAGCGAAGCGGAAAAACAGGCAACACGGGAACTTTGGGTTCGCCAATCGCTGGGATCGAAACTCGGTCCGCTGACTCGCCGATTCGAACAGGAGCGGCAGCAAACGACCTAAGTAACGGCATGGATGGAGTAGCATCGGAGGCAAGATTCGGCAGTTTTTGCGCCTTGAACTGTCGCTGAATTCAAACCCTGATACTCCCCTTGAGGCAATTCGCGAATCCGGGTATTGCTACGTCATGCAGAGTCGACAGATCGCTCGAAACTGCCCCGTCTCTCGGCTCACACCCCATCTTTCTCCACTCCTCACCAACCCGACGTCAGCGTTCTTCCTGATTTCCGTCATGGATTTTCAGCAGCAGTCCACAACATCGTCGGGCGCGAGAAGCTAATATGTTCTCCTCTCAATCCAACAGCAGATCTGGTCTGTTGAAATCAGTTCCTGTCGCTCTGGCGGTGCTGTTTGTAACCGCCATCAGTGTCGTTGTCCCTCTTGGTGCCGAAGTCCTTCCGGAAACGGTCGTTGACGTGCGGATCGAAGGCAACGAAACCATTCCAACCTCTGCCATCCTGCAGAAAATTATCACACAGCCCCGTCGATCGGTAAGCAATCGACAGGTGCGCGAAGACAAACGCAACCTGATGCTCACGCGCTGGTTTTACAGCGTCACCGAACGTTTTGAACAAACCCCGGAAGGCGCCGTACTGATCTTCAAAGTCCACGAACGTCCGATTGTACGACGCGTTCGATTCCTGGGATTACGAGCGTTGAAAGTCAAGGAACTTGCCTCATGGACAGGCCTCAAAGTGGGCAGCCCATTCGACCATCGCGCCAACCAGGAAGCCGTTCATCGAATTGAACAGGAATACAAAGAACGCGGTTACTTTTTCGTTAAGGTAGAACTGCTGAAGGGCGGTGACCCGGCTGATCGCGAAGTCGTATTTCGTGTCAGCGAAGGACCGAAGGTTCGCGTCCAGGAACGTGGTTTCGATTTCGTTGGACAGGGCAAGTCCGGCAATAAGTTCACCGATTCCATCACATGGCTGGTGCAGCAGCGAGAATCCAAAGACGGAGCCGTCGGACTCTCACCGGCCGCCTCCCGCTTGAGAACGAAACTCAAATCCAAAGAGGCACTGTTTGGCTTCTTTGGCGGACTGTACAAGCCGGAAGCCATTGAACACGACATCGCGGCATTGAAACAATACTACCTTGCCTTAGGGTTCTTTGACGTCAAGATCACCGGCAAGCCGCTGTTTTCGCGAGACCGATCCAGCGTTCGCCTGGAATACACGATCGACGAAGGCGTGCCCTTTCGAGTGCGGAAGATTCAGTTGAATGGCTGCAACGTATTGCGACCGCAGCAACTGCGGCAGGAAGCGGAATTGCGACAGGGTCAGTACTTCAACTCACTCGCACTCTCCAAAGACGTGCAATTCATGTTGTCAAAGTACGGTGAACGCGGGCACTATTTTGCGTCCGTCGTCCCGGTGCCGAAGTACACGGAAACGCCCGGCATCGTCGACATCGTCTTCGAAATCGACGAAGACCGTCCTCGCTACGTGCGAAACATAAACATGCAAATTCAGGGCGATCACCCGCACACAAAAAATGTTGTCGGGATCAACCAATTCCAAATCGAACCCGGCGATCTCGCCAATCCAAGAAAGATTCAACGCGGACAGTCTCGAATTAACGGCAGCAGTGTTCTCGAAGGCGTAACGGTGGATGTCCGCCCCGTGGATGACGGCGCTGCGACGATACCCGTATCTTCATCACGCAACATTCGAGGGCAAAATGGTATTGATCGGAAATCATCATGGACGGATGCATTCAGCAACGCCGCAATTCCAGCTAAGCCATACCCCCGGTATGGCCACGACTTCCCTTCGCTAGACGCGTCACCATCAACAAACAGTCAACAGCAAACTCCTGCCGCGCCGCGAGAAACTGCTCCTTCCGTCTCGTTCATCGGTAACCTCAGCGCGCCTCGCGTGATCGACTTTACCGCAGCGAAACCAGAAAACCTGTTTCGTTCCAACCAGAAAGCTCTGCTTGTCGGAAATGCCTCATCAAAACAGGCCAACGACGACACGATCATCCGTGCCCAAAGTCCCAATGATCAATTCTACAATGCTCCAGGACCTGGCCGGGGCGATCTGCTGCTTGAAGGCAGTCCCTACAACAATCAGTTTCAGGCTCTGCCGCCAGGCTGGGTGGATATCAACGTTTCTGCAGCAGAAGGCCGGACTGGCCGCTTGATGCTTGGAGCTGGTGTTAACAGCGACGCGGGGATCGTCGGATCTTTTGTGTGGGACGAACGAAACTTCGACCTGTTTCGACCACCAGCAACATTTGCAGACATTATTGAAGGTCGAGCGTGGCGTGGCGGCGGGCAGAGATTCCGACTTGAAGCGGCCCCTGGCGACCAGGTCAGCCGTTATGCCCTCAGCTGGACGGACCCGTACTTTTTGTACAGCGACTACAGCCTTGGCGTTAGTGGTTTCTTCTTCAACCGTTTCTACCCGGATTGGGACGAAACGCGACTGGGCGGCCGGGTCTCACTTGGCAAACAACTGTCGCCGGAATGGTCGCTCAGTGGTGCCATCCGACTGGAAGAAGTGGACATCAACAACCCGCGAGGCACAACCGCAAGTGGTGGTGCCACTTCTGTTCCTGAACTGGAAGCCGTCCGAGGTACCAACTTCCTGTCTGGCATCGAAGCATCTGTCACAAACGACACACGTGACTCATCGATGCTACCTTCGTCTGGTCACATGGTTACTGGAAAATACGAACAGGTCTTTGGAGATTTCAACTATCCAAGATTCGAACTGGAAGCTCGGCAATACTTCACCGTGTTTCGTCGACCAGACGGCAGCGGAAAACATGTCCTGACTCTGGCCGGAAACATCGGCTACAGCGGCGACGACACTCCGGTCTTCGAACGGTACTTCGCCGGAGGTTTCCAATCGTTCCGTGGCTTCGCATTTCGCGGTGTGACACCACGCGGCGAAGACGACATCTCTATCGGTGGAAACTCGCAACTGCTGGGAACGGCTGAGTATCGTATTCCAGTCACTGCAGATGACATGATCAGCATGGTGGCATTCACCGACTTTGGTACCGTCGAAAACGACTTTGACATAGACGATTTCCGAGTCACGCTGGGTTTTGGGCTGCGAGTTGTCGTGCCAGCCCTGGGGCCAGTGCCACTTGCCTTTGACTTTGGTTTCCCAGTCAAGAGTGCTCGGTTCGACGACGAACGAATCTTTAGCTTCTACGTCGGACTCAATCGCTAGCCACGACCTCAATCCGGCAACCCATCTTCCTTCCTTGCGAAAAACGGAATCTGGTTGTCCGGTTCCAGGTGATTCTCCGCTGATCGTTGGAGACTCCACGCGCCTCTGTTAAGCTGTTGACATGATCGTGGAAGGGCTGCTTACCAGTACAGATTCCGAAGGAATTCTTAACGTCGCTCCAATGGGACCGATTGTTCACAACGACTTCCAGACACTGACGCTGCGCCCCTGGGCGGGATCGACGACGTTCGAAAACCTACTGGCCACCAGGCGCGGCGTCTTTCATCTTGTTGATCATGTATCAATC
>CAYZYB010000683.1:0-3649 GCA_964481505.1 uncultured Planctomycetaceae bacterium
ACGTAAACTCGACTAAACAACGGAGCGACGCCACTTGCCGGATCATCCGTCACGTTTTCTGCCATGGCCTGGCTTGATGACTGCCACGCTCGACTGGCGGCGATCCATCTGGTCAGCCGCTGCAGGTCGTAGTCGCTCTTAACGAATGCTTCTGTCAACAGGTCCAGTAATTCAGGATGACTAACGGTGGCGTGCGGCCCCATGTCGTCAACAGGCGTTGTAAACCCGAAGCCAAAGAAATGATCCCACATCCGATTCACCATCGCTCGCGCGACTTTTGCATCGGAGTCAGCGTAAAGGAATTTCGCCAGTTCGCGTCGTCGATTCAGATCGCTCTTCGGCGGCACAGCTTGTCCATTGTATGCCGGCAAAACCGCCTTCTTGATTCCTTTCAGAGTTTCAAAGTAAGTCATCGGATCTTCATCCGGACGATCAACGAGCATCCACGGCGTGGATGACATATTGCGATCATTAGTGGCGTTTGCGATTGGCACGGTCTTCTTCTCAGTGTGTTTGAAGAACGCATTGAGCGCCCAATAATCCTGCTGTTGGACGTCTTTTGAGAACGGATGATCGTGGCACTGAACACAACTGATCTGCTCCCCCAAAAACAACCTGGCAGTCACCGCTGTGGCAGGCGTTGCTTCGTTGTTGAGGTGAGCCAGCAGGAAATTCGTCGCTCCATTCTGATCGTTCCGCCCGGTGGCGGTAATCAGCTGATCGACGGTGTCTATCCACGGTTGATTGGATGAAAACTGTGCGGTCAGGAATTCCAGAAGACTCTCACGGTTCACTCCCGGTCGGTTGGTGCGCCCGATCAACAGGTTTGCCCACACCACTGCAAAATGAGACGCTCGTTCGGAATCCGTCGTTACCGAATTTAAAAGACTCAACCGTTTGCGGAGACTCTTGTCAGCCAGAAACGTTTCACTTTCGGCCAATGTGGGAACTCGCCCCATCATGGTCAGATACACCCGGCGCAACCACTCGAAGTCGCCTGCGACCGGTGAAGGCGCAACGTTCTGTTCGTTCCAGGACGTAAGCAGAATTCGGTCAATTTCGGCGACGACAGTATCATCATCAAAGCTGGCTGGTAACCGTTCCTCATCAGCCGCATCTGCGACGACGATCGGTTCCGGGGAAGGGTTTGTATTCCACGGCCGGCCAGGACTGAGTTCCAGAGGCTTCATCTCCAGTGGTGGGGTGTTGTCTGCCGCAACGATCGCGTTTCGATCCGTGGTCGGCGGGACAGGCTTCTGAACCGGCTGAGTTCTGACAATCGATTGCTGTGGGTTCGGAGATTGCGACACAGCAAACCAACCGGCAAGGACAGCGACCAGCGCTGCTGACAGGGCCATCAGACGCCGAGATGAACGAAGGTTCGTGGTTCGAGTGAACGTGGAAGTGGCGTTGGTTTTTGAGCTCACCAGTTTCGGCGAGGATGCCACGCTCGTCGATTCAACAGTCGCGGGGATTGCCGGCGACGCAGACAGCCCCGCGTCCCAGAACAACTGACCGTGCAGGCAGATATACTGCGTGTAAGCGGCGACAAGTTCCGGGTCGCTGCTGAGCAGCTCCGCGAGTCGTTTTTGCCCGGCATCCGTGAGCCTGTCTTCGATCTGCTGATCGACAAGGTGCAGCAATTCGTCACGAGGGGAAGTCACGAAAGGCCTCCTTCTTCTTTGAGCCGATAGTCGGCCAGGCGGTGCTGTACGCATTCCATCAACGCTCGACGGATTCTTCCCAGCGACTGGTAAACGGAATTTGCGGGGCGTTTTAGTTGCTGAGCCACTTTGTCACCATTTGATCCTGATGCGTAACGCATCTGCAGCAATTCGCGATCCTTCGGACGCAACTGCTGCATGCATTGGGAAAGCGCCTCCTGACGCAACTCTGTATCGTCACCAATAACTTCGGCTTCTTCTGCTACAGACTCCAGAATGCCCTGCTCGAGGAATGTCAGTTTCCGTCCACGGTTGCGGCGGAATCGAAAAACTTCCAAACGCGCTATTGTCCTTCCCCACGCCAGGAAGTTAGTCCCAGGCTGGAAGTCCGTGCGTTTTTTCCAGATCACAAGATTTGTCTCCTGAAGCACTTCGTCTGCGTCAGCCGGGTTACCCAAAAGCGGCAGCAGATAAAGGAACAGCGGACGCTGGCTTTGCGTGAAAGAACGAATGAATTCGTCGTCCACGCTGTCTGCCGCCGTCGGATTGTGACTCTCATCGGCCATTGTGTTGGCTACTTTGGTGATTCTGAGCGTCCATAAGTGCAGCAAGCCGGTCCTGCAGGCAGGACCGGCTTGTGCCTGTGTATTGAACGGCCGCGAAGACGACCGAATCGGATGGCTATCCCATCAGTTCTTTGATTGGCGTGCCACCGTTGGCGAGCTTCATTGGCCGGCCACGTTTTGATGTGTGCACGGTGTTCAGCGGAATTCCCATGGCGTAGGCAACAGTCGCCCAGATGTCGCCAGGCAGGTAAGCCTTGCTGCCATCGGCAACTCGAACACCGTTTTTGTCTGTCGCACCAACGGCCTGTCCGTTGTTGAGACCACCGCCGCCGATCATTGTTGACCAACTGGCCGCCCAGTGGTCACGTCCGACGTTCTGGTTGATGCGAGGCGTACGACCGAATTCGCCCATCCAGACAAGTGTAACGTCGTCCAGCATGTTGCGTTGCTTGAGGTCTTTGACCAACGCAGAAATTCCGGCGTCAAGAACAGGCAGACGCTGGTTCTTCAACGTGTTGAACACGTCATTGTGAAGATCCCAGCCGCCCAGGTTGACTTCGACGAAAGGGACACCAACCTGGACCAGTCGACGAGCCATCAACAGACTTTGGCCAAAGCCATTTCCGCCACCCATGCCCATTCCGCCGCCAGCACCGGCGCCTGGATTGTACATGGCTTTGGTCTCTGCCGACTCAGCTTCGAGTCCCATTGCGGCGTTCGCTTTGTCGACGTCAAACGCCGCCATTTGTTCCGAAGTCATCAGCTTGACCGCGTTTTCGTAGACGTTGCGATGATCCTGTGGAAGCTCACCACGCTTTGACTTGATGAAGTTGTCTTCCACCGCGTCCAGCATCTGCAGACGCCCAGGCAGTCGATCCTTCGCTTCCTTGCTTGGAGCGTTGCGAATCTGACCGTCATTGCCAACAACAAACGGAGCGTGTGACATACCGAGGAATCCCGCCTGGCCGGAACCACCACCGACTGACACAAACGACGGAATATCCAGATTGCTGCGTTCGCGACCGACTTCGTAACTGACAACCGATCCGAAGGTCGGGTGAACGACGGTTGGATTCGGAACGTAACCAGTGTGCATGTAATACCGACCGCGACCGTGATCCGCTTCACGAGTGCTCATGGAGCGCACAACAGACAAATCCTTGAACATCTTGGCCGTTTCAGGCATGTGTTCGCTGATCTGAACATCGGGAGCGGCCGTTTGAATGGGCTTGAACTCACCACCATTTTTGGTGCCCGGCTTCAGGTCCCAGATGTCAATTGTGGGTGGCCCACCGCTCATCCACATCAGGATGCACGCTTTGTTTTTCGCTTTCGCCGTGGCAGCGTTGGCCTGAACATGTGACAGGAAGTTCATTGCCGGAAGCGTCGCAGCAGCAGATGCAACATGCTGCATGAAGT
>CAYZYB010000684.1:0-3649 GCA_964481505.1 uncultured Planctomycetaceae bacterium
GGACCGTGTGACGAGATGGTTGCATCCATGCTTCCATCACTACTCCGCGAAGCCCGGTGAAAGACTGCGGCAGATCTCATTTCAGAATGACACTCCGCAGCACTCACCATTTAACGATCACCCATCCATGGGCGTCTCAGGCAGAAAACTGTCGAGTGCTTCCGTTGTCAAATCGTCAAATTGCGTAGAATTAGCGGACAGAAATTGCTCCCAGGTAGGTTTATCCCAGATCTCCACGTGGTCGTTGACGCCAACGATCACCACGTCACGCTGCAAGCCAGCGTGTGCCATGAGACGGTCCGGAATCCGAATGCGGGTCTGTTTGTCCAGCACCACACGCTCAGCGCGGGCGTAGAACAGGCGAAGAAAGTTGCGGACGTTTGCTCGCCCGGTTGAGGAATTGGCAAGCCGTTGGGCAAAGCGATCGAATCCTTCCGATGAGTAAATTGAGAGGCAACCTTCGTTGCCCGGAGCGAGGAAGAGTTCATCTGATTCCTTTACTCCGAATCCGTCTTTGTGAGGTTTGGGGACGGCGACACGCAGTTTGTTGTCGATGGTGCGTTCGAATGTCCCGGTCAGTGCCATTTGTGCTCACGTCCCGTAACACCCAAATCGTAAACGATTATACTGAAACAGTTTACGAACAGGAGAAGCGTTCCCCACTTCTCCCCACAAGTCACCACAGAGAGCAATTTACCCAACTGATCGAAATCGTCAAGCCGACCCTGCGGCAAGTTTTCCGTTCTGATGTCATCCTCTCTGCGCAGGTCGTTGCAGGGACAGGGGATTCGTGAATTTCGCGAATTTGAAATTCGTCGCGTGGAGTGCACAGTGCGTTAGGCACGCCGCAACATCGACAACAGCACGTCTTCGTATTGCTGCAGGACGGATTCCCACGTAAATGATTCAGCAACAAGGGTTTGCGCTGATTTCGCGATTTCCGCGCGACGTTCCGGGCCAGCCAGAGCCTCAGCAATCGCCTCCGCCAGCGACGACGGATCCTGTGCTGGCGCCAACCAGCCGGTTCTACCCGGAGTAACAAGTTCGCGGACACCGTCGACGTCTGTGGCGACCACCGGAAGCCCGTTTGCCATCGCCTCCAGCACGACGTTTGGCATGCCCTCCCAACGCGACGACAGCACCAGCAGGGTTGCCTGCCGCATCAATTCCGGTACATCATCCGAGTGCCCCGGAAGATTGACCTGTTTGTCGAGTCCGCGTTGCTGGATCTCGCGGGACAACGGTTCACGAAGAGGCCCTTCGCCAACAAAGTTGAGTGTCGTCTGCGACCGTAGCGGTTCCGGGAGACGCGAGAACGCATCCAGAAGGCACATTGGATCTTTCTGTGGTCGCAATCGGCCGACAGACAGCAAAACGTTGCCAGCACCGGGGTTTGAAGTCGGCAACACAGCGGGGTTTGGCAAGTCGACTCCATTGGGAATGACGAGCATTTTTTCGGCGTCGATCCTGCAGAGTTCTGCATGCGTGTCAGCAACGTGCTGACTCACGGCGATGTACTTCGCCACGCAACACCGTGTCCAACGATCTGTGAGAATGACGGACTTCCGACGATCCGCAACACGAACTCCTGATAACGGTATCGGACCTCCGGAAAATCTCGCTGCCAATCTGCCGTAGAAGTTCGCCTGATGCAAAAAACACATCAGCAGATCAGTTGGATGTTCGCGCAGTTCCTTCCGAAGCCGAAAGTAGTTCCGCAAGTCAGCAAAACCGCCACAATGAAGAGCAGTCACAAGAACATCCGCCGCACTCAATTCTGCGGACATTTCCCCTGCATCGCGCAGACTAATAACTCGCACTCGCCAGCCTCTACTTTGTAGCCCAATGACAACACGCACTAACGCTTTTTCTGCGCCACCGACGTCAAGTTCAGTGATACAAAAAGTTACGCTGGGCTTTTGTTGCGTGGCGTCGTTCACGTGGCGGTCTTTGTGAGTCGTCGTGTTTTTCGTTTGAGATGGCCGAGAGTCAGCGGAAAGTCTACTTCAAGTCCGCACCTGCAGGATACACGTGTCCCGTGGTCGACTTTCTTTCGGCAAAACGCGTTCTGGAGGCCACAAATTGAGAGAATCCGCTGTAAGCTGCCGAACCTTCAGTTGAATGGAAGACACTTTCTATGGCCACTCCGGATCTTGATGACATCTCTGCGTGGCAGTACAAACTGCCCGACGAACTTATCGCATCGCGTCCAGCTGCTCGGCGCGACGATTCTCGGCTGATGGTTGTCCGCCGTGCTTCCGGTCAGATCGAACATCGGCAAATCCGCGACCTTCCCGATTTGTTGTCTGCCGGTGACCGCTTGATATTCAATAATACGAAAGTTCTGCCCGCGCGTTTGTTCGGATTTCGGACTTCTACGAAAGGCAAATGGGAAGGCTTGTTTCTGGAGGAACCGCAGAATGGCAGATGGAGAATCACCGGCCAAACTCGCGGACGCCTTTTGCCCGGCGAAACACTAACACTGGTGCCTGCGAAGGAAGACGTACAGCAGCCCCCTCTGCAACTGCGTTTGATTATTCAGAATGACGACGGCAGTTGGCTGGTTGAACCCAGTCGATCGGAATCAACGATCGAACTGCTCGATCAGTTTGGCACTCTGCCATTGCCGCCCTACATCGGCCGAAAAGTTGCCGATGAAAACGATCAGAACCGCTACCAGACTGTCTTCGCCAACGAACCGGGAGCCATCGCGGCGCCGACTGCGGGACTTCATTTCACGCCGGAATTGCTGCAGAAATGCAGCGACCAAAATGTTCAGACCACCGAAGTGACGCTCCACGTAGGCATTGGCACCTTCCGGCCGGTCAGTGGCGACCGTTTGTCAGAACACCGAATGCACTCAGAATGGTGCCGCCTAACGCAACCGGCGGCCGATGAAATCAACGCAACTCAGGCAGCTGGCGGAAACATTGTCGCTGTCGGCACAACCAGCGTCAGAACTCTGGAAGCTGCCGCACTTGCAGGGCCGCTGGCGGCGTGGCAGGATTCGACCGATATCTTTATCAAGCCTGGGTTTTCATTTCAGGCTGTCGATCAGCTACTGACGAATTTTCATCTTCCGGGGTCGACATTAATAGTTCTGGTGGCCGCATTGGCCGGATATGATCTAACAATAGAAGCCTATCGCCAGGCCGTTGCCGAACGGTATCGATTCTATAGTTACGGCGACGCGATGTTGATTTTGTAAAGTGAGCTGATGGCTGAGTCTCCCCGAAAGTTGTTTACTGGCAGCGTGATGATGCTGCGCTTTGTGCTCGCGATGTGGGTCGGGGCAGCCGTGTTGTACGTCATCACGAGTGTTGCCGAACAAATGTCACCGAATTTCAATCTCCGAATTCGTGATCAACTGGCGGTGATTCGCTTTCCGCTGTACTACCGTTTCGGGTTCGGCTGCCACATGGCCTGCGCGATCTCTGGCATGTTGGCGTGGCGAACGGCGCCCCCAAATCGCCGTTCGACATTTTTGCTGGTGCTTGTGTTGGTGATTAGTTCCGGCGTTATGATCACGCTGGACCACAAGATGGTCTACCAACCGCTCGAAGCGATCATCATGACGCCGGGGCAGCCGCGCACAGCCGAATTCGAACGGCTCCATACACTGTCCAAGCGAGTCAACATGGTCCACGTC
>CAYZYB010000685.1:0-3641 GCA_964481505.1 uncultured Planctomycetaceae bacterium
CCCTTACTCCACGACAGGTTCGCGCTGTAAGTGGCGCAGCCGTCTCAAGGGTGCGATGGAGCTGCATTTACTGGAGTGAAACGGCCAATTTCTCAATCAAAGAGACTGTTTTCGCGAGATGCGGCTTGCAGGTTATTCAGCGTTTTGGCACCTTGTGTCAGCAATGACCGGCGTTTCTTCGGCTGCAGGTTCAGATTGCCTGTATTTCACCGGCTAACGTTTTCTAAGCGGATATCATTCTCTTGGCGATACGATCAAGAGGCGGCGCGAGAAGTGACCCCATCTGGAGCAGACATCGATGAAAGTAATGTTGGAATTGCAGGATCAGCCATCCAACATAAAGAAGGTAACAGTACGGCACGACATCGTCATTGGGCGCGGAGCTGATTGCAATCTGAGGCTCTCCGCGCCACAAGTTAGTCGACGTCACTGCTTTCTGCGGATTGGTGCGGAAGGCGCGTCGATTTCTGATCTCGACAGCAGCAACGGTACCACGTTGAACGGAAAGAAACTGTCGTCCGGGAAACGCTACGCGATCCCCGACGGAGCGCTCATTGCTGTTGGGCCGATTCAATTTATCGCTCACGTTGAATCCGAAGTGCCCGTTGGCGAAGTCCTTGAAGTTGGCGTTTTGGGGGGACAGTTAGAAGCCGATCCGGCTACCGACATCAACAGTTCTCAGTTGGCTGGCGACTTCGATTCGACACTCGCCGGAACTCCTTCCGAACCAGGCGATGGAGATGCGATGAACTTTGCTGTTGAGCGGGGTGGGCTATCGGCACGCGAAGACGAGCCGACGGCTGATTGCCTAGTCGCAGACCCAGCTGGCCTGGGCGACGTTGGTGAGGAAGAGCTGGTTGTTGAAGTCTTGGAAGAAGTTACTGAAGAAGAACCTGTTGCTGAAGTGATCGAAGTTTCCGATGAGATCGTGGCTTTGAGTGACGAAGCGATTGAGGTTTTGGAAGTCGCAGACGTTGAAGAGTTGGTTGAGGGCGAAGAGATTCTCGAAGTCGCGGAGATCATTGAAGACGTTGATGAGATTATCGAGGAAGTCGAGGTTGTCGAAGACGAATTCATTGAAGTCGCTGACGATGAGCTGATTGACGTGGTTGAAGAGATCGACGACGAAGTTGTCGAAATTATCGACGAAGAAGAAGTCCTGCTGCTTGATGACGAGAATATCATCGAAGTAGTGGAAGAGGCGGATGAAGCATCTGAAGAAGTACTGACACTGGATACTCCCGCGGATTCGGTGGTGCGTGGCGACTGTGTTGAAAATGAGCTGAAGGACTTTCTTCAGGGACTCGATTAACGCTGACTGCGGCTGAGCTTCGGAGTGCTACCCGCTTCATTTTCTGTTTGCTGAATTCCAGCGTGCCAATTGTTCGATTCTCACCATCGTACGGTTGCAACTTCGCGGTTCGGCACTACGCTCCCCACCGCCAGCTTTTGCGCTGGCTCGTGCCATCGTCGACCAAATGGATTGGGTCAAGACTTCCGCGTCAAGGATTCGAACTGCATGTCCGCCTACCCCAAAGATACAGATCTCGGATGGCGACGTCGATTACGTTCGAGAGTGCTGAGATGGTACGATCAAAACGGCCGAAAACTTCCGTGGCGCGAATCTGCTGATCCCTACAGAATCTGGATCAGCGAAATCATGCTTCAGCAAACCACGGTTGCTGCCGTTGTTCCGTATTTCGAACGGTTCATCAAAGAATTTCCGACTGTGAAAGTTCTGGCGAAGGCAGAACAGGATCAGGTTCTGCGAATGTGGGAAGGCCTTGGCTATTACAGCCGAGCTCGAAATCTTCACAAGGCAGCTCAGGTGATCGCTACGGAACTGCACGGGCGATTTCCTGAGACAGCGGAAGAGCTTCAGAAGTTACCTGGGATCGGACCGTACACGGCTGGTGCTGTTGCGTCGTTCGCATTCAATCAGCCAGCCCCCATCGTCGAAGCCAACACGTTACGGCTTTATTCGCGGCTAATCGAAATGGACATCGATCCACGCAGCACAGAGGGACAAAAGAAGCTGTGGAAATTTGCTGCATGGAGTGTGTCGAGAAAACGCGCGGCGGATTTTAACCAGGCAGTGATGGATATCGGGTCACAAGTGTGCACGCCCCAGGAACCAAAGTGCCCGAAATGTCCTTTGTTGGCGTCGTGCAAAAGCTATGAAGCGGGCCGGCAGCACGAGATTCCGCTGCCGCCAAAGAAGGCTGTGATCACGGAAGTTGTTGATGTGTCGATCGCCGTCCGCAAGAGCAATCAGTTTTTGCTGCGGCAGAGAACGGAGAATGAACGCTGGGCAGGGCTGTGGGATTTTGTGCGGTTTCAGCTGTCCGACGATCAGGCTGGCACAATACAAATCCCGGAAAAACGGCAGGCAAAGGCGGTAGCACTGCCGGGACAGCAGAGTCTATTTGATGAAGATTCCGGGGACTTGACGGTTCCCCTGGAAGCAACCATTTGTGGTGAGGTTGAGAATCTTACGGGAATCCGAGTCGAACGGTACCTGCCCGTTGTTGAGATTCGTCATGCGGTCACGAGATACAAAATTCAATTGCTGTGCGTTATCTGTGAAACGACTGGAGGGCGACTGAAGAAGGGAGCCGGCTATCTGTGGTGCTCCGCTGCGAAACTGGACAAATTGCCGCTATCTACGACGGGGCGTCAGTTTGCACAACTTCTGAATCGGGGCGGCTCATAATTTGAATTAGCTTTTTACACTGTCGCCAAACGTCCATTTGGCCGGAATCTCGGCGCGCTTTCTGACGACCGCAATTCCATCTCGCAGTGCGATGTCGTCGTAATCACCGTCTCCCGCGTTGGCTTCACCGGCGACAATGCGGGCGTCGCCACCGATGTACACGTTCTTGTCGACGAGGGCTCCATCGATCAGTACGCCATCTTCAATGCCAATACGCTCCGATGAAGGTTCACGATCTTCCGTATAGTAATCGCAGCCCATCACAACACTGTTACGGATCGTCACGTTGCTGCCGATTTGTGTTCGCACTCCAATCACACTGTTTTCGATAGTACTGCCAGGCCCGATTGCGCAACCTTCTGCAATCAAGCTGTGGGTGACAGAACAGTTGTCGAACCGCGATGAAGGAAGAAAGCGAGGGTGGGTGAAAATCGGATGCTTGTGGTTCGCAAATGCAAACGCAGGATTCGTATCGGCCAGCGCCAGGTTCGCTTCGAAAAAAGCTTTGATGGTACCGATGTCTTCCCAGTAGCCATCGAAAAGGTGTGTTTGGACGTGATGCTTTCTGATAGCCATTGGGAAGATATCTTTCCCAAAGTCCTCGTGATTTGTGGATTCGAGCAGATCAACCAGTAAGTCTCGATTGAAAAGATAAATTCCCATGCTGGCCAGGTATTCCCGACCGTTGGATTGGATGCCGTGATTGTCGATCCATTCAGCAGGCGTTCGTGCCTGCGCGAGTGCTTCCTGGGAGTCAGGTTTTTCGACGAAGTCAGTGACTCGTCCTGAATCATCCAGTTGCATGATACCAAAGCCGCGTGCGTCATCTGCGTCAACCGGCAGCGTTGATAGGGTCACATCAGCACCAGAGTTGATGTGAGTGGTTAGCATTTCGCGATAGTCCATCCGATACAACTGGTCTCCGGAC
>CAYZYB010000686.1:0-3639 GCA_964481505.1 uncultured Planctomycetaceae bacterium
GTTTTTCTGCGTGAGCAAAAATACGTTCGCGGTAGGCTTCCGGACGACGGCTGACTGCCGCCAGCAGGTTTGTCTTGCAAGTTCGCAGGTCCAGTTCATACATGTGCCCACCACATGCGGGTGTGAACATGGCGACGAGTCGTTGATTGCTGAGTCGTACTTCCTGCCTTGCATCCAGGTTGAGGTCGCCGGTGATCACATCCACCCAGCGACCGTCCGGTCGAGTCATTGTTTCCAGCAGTGTGTCGGCTTCGATGAGGTTGGCGTAGACCGCGTTACGCAGGTGCGGGAGATACAGACCCCCGAATGCACCATGCCAGAACGAACAATTGCATTGAGCTCGGTACAGGTTGCGTTTCGCTTCCTTGAGTGATTCGCGTTGCCTGTCGCTGAGCGTTTCGTCGTCTTCCAGTTGAGCGACGCGAGCACTGATCTCGATCGCTCTGGCATACATTTCGTTGCTCTCAGAGTATTTCACCCGGAAGTTTCGCCAGAAACCGCCAGCGGTGTAGCTCATCAGCTTCTTCCAGTCTTCATCCTGATGGCGTTCCTGATGCGACAGGCGGTGCAATTCTGCCTGTGGGCCTGGCGGCAGAGCCCATTCTGTCATTTCTCGATAACTGCACGCCGGAAGGTAATATGTTCCCAGCGGCTTAACGTGGTCGAGAGTTTCCGATGGCGTCGTCACCTTTAACCATGAATCGTTCTCTCGGAGAGCATTCAGGAAACGTTCCAGCCAGCCATCTTCGTATACATGTTTGTATGTGTCGGGCCAGCTGCCAAATTTTTCGCCGTCGTCTCCGAAGACCACGATTGGGTTTTCGAAATTCTCAGCAATTTCGCGAAGATGCGCGACAGTATCTTTCGGGTCCTGAAACGGAATCAGGTATCGCAGGCGTTCGCTGCCTGGCAGCACAGAAAGCAGTCGGCCTTCGTCTTCGGTCACGTAGTATCCGTGCAGTTCGTCCGGATTCAGTCCGCCGGTCTTGAAGTGGTGGTCGTCGAGAATCGTGTAGCGAATTCCAGCAGCGCTGATGTCGCCCGCGAATGATTGTTCCCAAACACGTTCCGGGACCCACATGCCACGCACTGAAGTGTTGAACAATGATTCCAGATGTTCGGTGTACATCGAAATCTGACCGACACGGTCGCGACGCGGGATGTTCGCCAGAATCGGTTCGTAGTAGGCGCCGCCGATGATTTCGATCTGATTGCGTTGCACCATCGCGCGCACACGATCGATGTATTCCGGGTGCGCGACTTCAAGCCATTCCAGCAGGCTTCCGGAAGTGTGCAGTGCGAATGGAATGTCCGGGTACTTGTCGAGAACGTTCAGGAACGGCAGATAGCTTTCCTGAAACGACTGCTCAAACACGCCGTCGAAATTACCAATCGGCTGATGGTTATGGAACGCCAGGATGAGGCGGACAGTCCCTGCCATGAAAAATGACTCCGGTTCGGCATTGTCGTGAGCGAAGGATCAAGACCTTCGCTCTGGTTGTTGATTAAAAAAACGGCAGTCGCATCGCAAAGTAATTTGGCGAACAAAGCAGCACCAGGGGGCGCCATTGTTACCGTGCATCACATCGGCCCGCAGCAACACTGTCGGTAAGATAGCAGAATTGTCATCAGAAGCGGAATTCTCAATACATACCGCCCCTCCAGAAGCCTTATCGGGGCAGGAATCCAGCGACTTTCAGCATGAACCGCAACACGGGAAAACACACCGGGAAACGCAAACTGCCCGTAAACTACCCATTCTTCCATTGGTGAGGTGACGCGGGGGGATGCAGCTGAAGTTGAGTGAAAAAACTGCCAGCCTTATGTCGCAGCACTTCCGGCGAAACCCACGACCTGTCCTTTTGCAGCAGGCGCTGTACTAATCGTCCAGTCCCCATTTGCCGTCCCATGAAACGAAGCCTTCGATGGCAGCATATTCCGCCAGTCCAAGTGTGTCGTAGAGGCGAGCGGTATTGGCGTTGCGAGCTTCTGCTCTCTGCCAGAACTCTCGCATGTCCGGCCCCGGAAACAACGCGCGGTCTTTCTGCGACTCATGCTTGAAGATCGCCTGGCGTTTGCGTTCGACTTCCGTTGGGCTCAGCGGCACCGCCATTTCAATTTGATGCACCGGCCATTCCTGCCACGCTCCGCGATACATCAGAACTTCGCATTCTGCGAACCATTCATCGTCTCGGCAGGTGTCGCAGGCCTTGATGATGGCCTTCAGACACGTGCGATGTGTACCGTGAGGATCTGAAAGGTCTCCCGCCGCATAAATCTGATGCGGCTTGATGTCTCGCAACAGATCAATGATGATCTGAATGTCTTCGTCACTGATCGGTTTCTTCTTAACGCGTCCAGTTTCGTAAAAGGGCATGTCCAGAAAGTGTGTTTTTTCGTTGGGAATGCCCACACAGCGAGCTCCGGCACGAGCTTCCCCGCGTCGGATAATGGCTTTCAGTTTCTGGACTTCCTCGCTATCAACCTGGCCCGGTTGTTTGTTCTTAAGGAATTCGTCGATGTGGTTTTCCAGCGACGTGATTTCCTTCGTACCAATATCGAAGGCCGAACAAAATTCCGCAGCGAATTCCGCGAAACGAATCGCATCTTCGTCGAAGACGGCAATGTTACCGGACGTTTGGTAAGCGATATGGACGTCGTGTTCCTGGTCGGCGAGGCGAATCAGGGTGCCGCCCATCGAAATGACATCGTCGTCCGGATGTGGGGAGAAGCAGATAATGCGTTTGGGGAAGATGTGGTCGAATTTTCCAGGTCGGTCGCCCGGGCGTTTCATTGCATCCGGCTTGCCTGCTGGCCATCCGACCAGCGTTCCCTGAAGATAGCGAAAGACTTCGAGATTGATTTCGTACGCAGACCCGTATTCGGCCAGCAGACCCTGCAGACCTTCTTCGTTGTATTCGGCGTCGGTTAGCTTCAGGACGGCTTTGCCCATCTTTTCGGCCAGCCAAATCACGGCGCGGCGAATAATTTCCGGCGTCCATTCGACCGATTCGACCATCCACGGATACTGGCTGCGAGTCAGCGCACTTGCCGCCGCAGGATCCAAGAGTACGTCGACGTTGCGATGTCCCTGCAGGTAGGTTGCCGGAACCAGCGGCGAAGGTTCTCCTTCAACGGTGCGCGCGACGATCGGCGCTTTGTTTTCGCCAAACGCAAGGATGTAGATCTTCCATGCGTTCAGAATCGTTCCCACACCCATCGTGATCGCGCGACGAGGAACATTTTCCGCGCCAAAGAAATCACTGGCGGCGTCTGTGCGGGTCACTGAGTCGAGTGTGATCAAACGCGTGCGGCTGGTTTCGTCGGAACCGGGTTCGTTAAAGCCAATGTGCCCTGTCCGACCGATGCCGAGGATCTGAATGTCGATGCCGCCACATTCGACGATCTTTTCTTCGTAGTCCCGGCAGTAGTCAGCGACTTCCTCGGCAGGAATCGTTCCATCGGGGATGTTGACGTTTTCTGATGGAATATCGATATGATCGAACAGGTGCTCGTTCATGAATCGCACGTAGCTCTGCAGCTCGTTCGATTGCATTGGATAGTATTCGTCCAGATTAAATGTCACGACATTCTGAAACGAAAGCCCTTCTTCGCGATGCATGCGGACCAGTTCCGCAT
>CAYZYB010000687.1:0-3637 GCA_964481505.1 uncultured Planctomycetaceae bacterium
CCATTGGTCTGATTGCATCCATTGTCACAATTCTTGGCGGAATTGTTTGGCTATTTCAGTGAAACAGAGGCGTCATCCGTGACGCCATCGTCAAACAGCACCCAGCACACGCAGGCTGGAAGCGAAGGTCGCCGCCTCAGTATTCCTCTGGCAAATGAACGCAAGTCGAGGATCGATCCTGCTCGGTTATCACATAAATTTTGGCACCCTTGGCTGTGTGATAAACGCTAAAAACTCGGAAGGCGACTTGTAACGCTTCTTCATTCGCCAGAGCGTCGTCTTCACACACGTCGCCCCAATCACCGCTTTGGTGGCGTCGAACATATTCGGATGCTTCTTCACCGGATTCTTCAAGAGCAGTCAAGGCTCCCGGCGTTGCGACGACACGACCAAGAGGGAACTTTGGCTCGTTGGGGTTTCGTGGTGCGATCAATTACTTGCTCCTGATTGGCTGCATTGGCGACGACCTTCACGCCGTCTTCGTTTCTTGCTGGTTCGTTTGTAAGTCGCTGTCCTCTCAGAGCGGCCACGTCCATTGCGTGAACCGCCCATGCCTCGTTTCAGTTTCATGGGTTATCCTCCTGCCCAAGTAACTGGTGTCCGCTACCAGTCATCGCCGTAGTGACCGAAATATTCATCGGCCTGCTCGAAATCTTCGAGTTCCTGTTGGGCGAGGATTTCGTCCCGTGGCTCATCGCCGAAAGAGTCGTCAGCGAACTCATCCGTCAGGTCGCTGTTGATGTGGTCTTCAAAAAGTTGGTCCAGCAGATCGTCCATAGTGGTCTCCAGTGTGAGAGTGTTGTTGACACCGCCGTAGCTGGTGTCCGTCAGTCACAATCGCACTCAAACTCAGTTGGGTTGATGTTTTCGCCAGTGATGCAACTGCCCGAGTAGCGGCACTGAAACGGTGTGGCAGAACGTTCTTCGCCGTAGATCATCAGGTGATCGAGATCCAGCACCTGACCTGACGGGCCGTAGTGGCAATCGTTGAGGTCGTAGTCGTCCAGATATTCGTCCTCGACAACGATGTGGTGACCGTGCTTCTCGTTGTCAGCCAGTTCATCGATGGCGTCTGACATGCTGTCAGCTTCGACGATCAGGTAGTGCGGAGAATACGAACCACCAATTTCAATCAGCCATGTCTTCCCGAACCAGCCACCGGGATTGATCACGGTGATATCGGTGAGGTCTTGGCCGTGAAAAGTGGCACTGGCTTTGACGTTGCACATGTCGGACTCCAGCAAGTGTGTGTTGTTGACACTTGCCTAACTGGTGTCCGCTAAACTTCTCGCTTTAGTCGTTTCAACGCACGATAAAACGTAGCCCTCGACTTGTTTGTCTTTTTGCAGAAGTAGCGCTGCTGATCTGCCACTGAATCAGGGAACTTTTCCTGTGCCTCCATCAGCAGACGCTCGTGTTGTTCGTGATTGCTGAGCCTCTTCGTTGCCGAAACAGGACGGCCCAAGTTCTGCATCTGAGCCAAGACTACTGGTCGCCAGTCAGTTCCTTGCTCGGTACAAAATTTGTAGATTCGAACCGCTGGAGTCAGCAGCCGCATGGAAAGCTGTTTTTCGTCACCGTGTTCCTCGATGAAATCAACAATATCTTCAGCGGCTTCAGGAGGGCAACCGGGGTAACCGTTTTCGCTCATGACCCTGAACTGCTCGATGATCTCGGGATTGGTAAGATCCATGCGGTAGACCAAGCAGCGTGAAACTACGGCGTCGAAAATCGGGCATTTCTTCGGAACTTTGTTGGCACAGAAAATGAACCGTGAAGTTGTTTCAAAACTTGCTGGAAGATCTGGCGGCAGAGTGCTGCTGTTGTACGTCACCAACCGATTTGGCTGGCCGAACAAAGCACTGCGAAGCAATCCCAAGGCTGGCCCCGACTTGTAGAGTTCATCGCAGTCGTCAATGTAGATTGCCTTGTCGTTTTGCGAGTTCTGGTAGAGGACTCGATACAATTGCAGCGGTGTGCAGTGGCTGTTGTAGGTCTCAACTTCCTGCCCCTCATCACGAAGAACATTCGTGATGGTTCGGGATTTTCCCGTGCCGCCTTGCGAGATGACGAAGAGGGCGTGGTACTGGCTTTGGGCAATCATGCGAACCATGTTTGCCAAGTGTTCCTGTTTCTCTTCAACACGAGTTCTTGGTCGTTCAAGTAGCATGGCAACGGCTCTCTGGAGACTTTGATTTCAATGACTCCAAAAGTTGGAGTCTGTTACGCAAGTAGCTGGTGTCCGTTATTCGAGCCAAACCTTGTGGAAACCCTCTCGGTCGATCCAGTAACCGAATCCGCCGTTGTCACACGTGCCGTTCTGTTCGATCAATTCAAATGCTCGACCTGCCAGTACATCATGTGGCTGATTTTCGATTCGTTTTCGCTCAGCCTCGGCGGCTAGCTTGGCGTGTTCCATGCCAGCCTTCTCGTACACCGCCTCAAACTTGTCGTCAGTGATGGCGGCGATCAGATCCTCCCGTTCCCAGTCGTCGAGCTTCTCCCTGATTTCCGACCAGCCTTCAGCACTGATTGAGATTTCCCACGCCATCGCTTCTTCCTGTTCCCAAAGTTGGAGTTGTCTTTCGATGGCGTAGCTGGTGTCCGCTATTCCAAACCCATTGCCTCCCGTCCGACATACTGGCCGCAGTCGTCGATTCCCAGAACCATGAAGATCGAGCTTTGCAGCGACGTGGCCGCATCCCAGAGATCTTCTGCTGAGTGCGATTCAGTTGGCTTGAATTCGGCTTCGCTCAGTCTTCTGAGCAACGTGCAAAGTGACTGCGGTGAAACTTCGCAGTGTCCGTTTTCGTAAACGTCTCTGCCCTTCACGAAAGACGCCTCCAGATAAGCGTCGATTCCCTGATTCACGCACTCAGCAATCGCAGCCCACTCAACTTCGCAGCGGATTGTCATTGTGAACGGATCGCTGTCGGTGGCTTCGATTGCTTGCAGCACAGTCGAGTAAGGAACGTTGATCAGTTGGCAGTTGACGATCGTGTTTTCGGTTTTCGTCTCGGACATAATTTCTCCGTCAGATGTGGTTGTCTGACGGAGTAGTTGGTGTCCGTCAAAGTTGAAGAACCGATTGGGACGCACAACTGATCGTGTGCGGCTTGAAGCTTCGCAGAGGCAGTGATTTCTGATGTTTGCTGCGCAGTCCAAGTCATCAGGTTCGTGCTGCATGATTGGCGTCGAAGCCAAGCGGCGATGCGATCAGTGGTGTCGTCCGTCTCGGTGTGTCCTGATCAGGACAACGGCTTAGTTGGTGTCCGCTAAAGAGATGGCAGCGAATCCATTCGCTGTCTTGAGTGATCACGCCACAATGGCTGGTTCTTCTTGTTCCGCTTCTTGCTTGCTGCAAGCCAGCAGCCAGTCAACTGCCTTGCTGGCCTGTGACGACGCCTTGAAGATGAACTTCGGGTCGTCGTTCATCCCTTTAAGCCAGTGTCGGAGGTAGGAGGCATGGTTGTCTTGATTGGAGACGGGCAAGCCAAGCTCAGCCATCGCCAGCACGCTACCAAGCTCAGCGATCAACTCGCCCATGGCATAGCCTTCGTTCTTGCGATCCCAGTTCAAGCGGCTTTCGTGCTCGGTGAAATGGATGTGCTCATGGAAAGCCGTTTCATAGAAAGCC
>CAYZYB010000688.1:0-3630 GCA_964481505.1 uncultured Planctomycetaceae bacterium
CGAGATTCCTGTGATTTTTCTCAATCCGCCTGAGAAAGCCCGTCGAATAGTTAAAAAGAGTCACGGTTTCGCCTGCATGAAGATATTCGTCCGACGGTACCACACCTGCAGTTTCCTGACGCTTGTCCGGCTGGAGTGTTGGGTTCATGGGTGGCGGAATGTTGGGCTTAGGATGATTTGGCGGACCAGGTCTTGAAGCTTCCATCCGTCGTCTCGGAGTTCTGAAATGATTGCGTCGATCTGCGGGCGATCGGAGATTTCGATATCGCGGCCCAGCGAGTACGAAAGCAATTTTCTGACCAGGGCGCGGGCGACTTTTTCGCGTTGTGACAAAAGCTGCTTTTTGAACTGTGAAAATTCGCGAAACTCTTTACCGCCAGGAAGCGAACCTGATGCGTCAATCTTTTGTTTGGCTCGTGGACGATATTTACTTCGCCATCGGCCGATCGCATCGAAGTTTTCGAGCGCGAAACCCAGTGGGTCGATCTTGCGATGGCATTCAGCACACGTTGCATTCGAACGATGCTTTTCCAATTGATCACGAACTGTCTTCGCGCCTCGAATATCGGGCTCAAGCGGCTCAATATCTGGCGGTGGAGGGCTCGGAGGTGTTCCCAGAATGTTTTCAAGAATCCAAACTCCCCGGGTGATGGGTGACGTGTCGACGCCATTTGCGGTGACAGTCAGGACACTCGGTTGTCCCAAAAGTCCGCCCCGGTTTTGACGAGGTTGATTGCCGACGAAACGAGTCAGTTGAAACTCGTTTCCCGGTCGCACATCCAGCCCATAGAATCGGGCCATTTGGTTGTTCACAAACGTAAAATCGCTGTCAATGAACTTGTCGATCGATAAATTCTTGTCCAGCATGTGCCGCATGTAGGCGAAGGTTTCCTGTTTCATCGCTAACTGCAGATGGTCAATATAAAATTCTGGGAACTGTCCTGTGTCAGGCGGTGCCTGGCCCAGCATTGCCAGGTTGAGCCAAACTTCCAGAAAGTCACGCACGAACCGGTCAGACTTTGGATCCTTCAACATCCGCTCGAACTGCCGATTCAATTCTGCCGGGTTCGAAAGACGCCCTTTGTCCGCGAGCTGCATGAGTCTTTTGTCAGGCGTCGACGACCACAGAAAATATGATAATCGCGCGGCAAGATGATGATCGCTGATTGGCTCGGTATAAGCTGTTGGAGCGGGTTCGCTTAGATACACAAAACTTGGCATACACAAAGCCGCGGACAGCCCATCCAGATAGGCTTGCTGTGAAGGCACGCCGCTTGCTTCACGAGCTTTGATCACCTTCAGGATTGACTGAACATCGCCATCGGCAATCGGCTTGCGCCAAACACGACGAAGATAGGCGCTGATACGCTTCTGGTATTCTGAACGATTGGACGCCAGTCCGAACGTCAATCCAACTAGCATTTCGCTTTGAAATGCGTTTGGCCACTGGTCGTAGAACGGACCGCGAATTGAGACTTTGTGAATTCGAATTTGTGGAACATTGCCGTGGCAGATGGCGTGAGCAATCGCATCCTGTCCTCCCGGGTTTCGTTTCCCTTTTGCCATCAGCTGTTTGGTGCCCGTATCCAGCAGCACCTTGCGAGCACGATGAAGCCCATTGACGTAAATGAACCGAGGCGTCGCGCCCTTGTCCAGCCAAACCCGCGCTCGGTAGTCTGCGGCGACATCGTCGGCGAGTTCAAATCTGGCCAGCTCCGGCTCTCTGCGCTGTGGAAGGTTTAAGGCACTTTCAGTGACACGACCCGGCACAATCGCCAACGTGATCGGCTCGTCATCGCGATCTCCATCCGGTTTTTTGCCTTCATAGTTGGATGTCCGATACATGGCTTCTGCGCTTAAAGTGATCTCGTAGAAGCCGTCGTGCGGTACACCATCCGCGAACTCAGAAATGTAGCCATACGAACCGAAGTGACGCTCTGTCCGAGGATGCTCATGCAGTCGGATGTGATCAGGAAAATCGCGTTTTCCACGCGCAAGAATCAGCTTGCGAACCTGACCGTCTCGCATGGAAGCAGCCTTGCGGCCCTGTTGTTTGCGATAGGCTGTCACTCTTTGCTGAAGTTGAGTCCGATACAGAGTCGCGCCGATAAGTTCGGCTTGATCGAATCCGCCCGTGAATGTCCACCGCTGAGGTTCCGGTTGCTTTCCAAGTGGCAGAGCCTTTGAAATCACCTGCTGGGCTGATTCCAAATACTGATCCACGAGAAAGCTTGACGTCACAAGTTGCTTGCCTTGGTTGTCCAGGTGATGCAACGTTTGGTCGGCAGGAAAGTTGGACGTGGGGTCACAGTGCTGAGTGTTCAGGTCGAACAAGTCACTGACCGTATTCAGGTACTCGCGCCGATTGATCCTGCGCAACACCGTTTGTCCGTTGGTGCTACTGCGGGCGCTCTGGTACTGCTGGATCGCTGCGGTCAGCCATTTTACGACCGCTTGCTGTTCGGCAGGCGTGGGTTGCGTCGCGTCTTCCGGTGGCATCTCAGCCAGGTTGATCAGGTCCAGCGCATCCTGAAAGTCGGTCAGTGTATCGTCGTCTTTGATTGGAAACATCAGCTTGTCGAACCGACGCGACGCCTTCTGCGTTTTCGCGCCGTGGCACTTGATGCAGTACTGCTGGAAGTAGGGAGCAACAGTGGCCTTGTAAGAAGACACGTTAAGGCGATCTTCTGCCTGCGCATCAAGAGTGCCGGGCCCAATCAGGCAGAAGGCCATTGCCATCCAGATTTTTGAGCGGCCGGTTGAGAAGTTTCGTTTCACGTTCACGACTGTGCCTCCAGTCCGACAATCGTTCCGGTCCCGGTGCCAAACTGGTCATCATTGACGCCCACGTGTTGAAGCAACGATGTAAACAGATTGCAAAGTGGAACGCGTTTGGCCTTAGCGGTTGGGAAGACGCGATGCTCGCCCAGTTTCAGCCCGCCTCCTGCAACAATCACCGGCAGCTTTGAGTTGGTGTGCGAATTCGCGTTTCCCATTCCGCTTCCGAACAATACCGTTGTTTCATCCAGCAGAGTCTTTCCGTTCCCCATGTCTGTCGACTTAAGTTGATCCAGAAACAGGCTAAACTGTTCCATCTGATACGATTCCAGTTTCAGCAGTCCAGCAATGTTGTCGGGGTCTTTGCCGTGGTGCGAATAGGCGTGATAACCCTTCTTTAGTCCAAGCAGACTGGTTTGAAAATTCGCTCCGGCGATCTCCAGACTCGCCACACGTGTGCTGTCAGTTTCCAGAGCCAAAGCAATCAGTCGCAGCAGGTCGGGAATGTCATCGACCAGGTTTTCGTTTGGCGGTTCATCGATCGGCGCATCGGGCTTGGCCAGCGCGTGCCACTTTTCCTGTTGTTGAATGCGTTTTTCGATGTCTCGTACAGAAGAAAAATACTCTTCAAGCTTCTTATTGTCTCGGACGTTTAACACTTTCGACATCCGACCGGCGTCTTCGAGGGCCGCGTCAAGGATCGAACCATGCAGGTCAAAGCTATCCTTCACCTGCGTTTGTCGGCTTCGAGCTTCCTTCAGAAATAGCTTACGGAACAGATCGCGCGGGCCTTCGATGGGAGGAACTCGAACGCCGCTGCGAGTCCATGACATCTGACAACCGCCATGCAGT
>CAYZYB010000689.1:0-3624 GCA_964481505.1 uncultured Planctomycetaceae bacterium
GTACTGCAGGTTACAGCAGCTGACTACGGAGACGGCTGGGTCACTCTTCGCTTTCTTCCCCAAATCCAACACGGCACATCACAAACGCGCTACAGTATTTCCGGACAGAAGACGCATCCTTTGTACGAACAACAATTCGAAGTCAAACTGCACGTCGACGAAACCGTCGTGATTGGGTACCACTCGCATGACGACTGGACGGCTGGACGGCTCCTGTTTCAGGAAGACACCCTTGCCGCAAGAAACGAGCGAATGGTGGTGCTGAAGCTGGAACAAATCGAAGAGGTCAAAGGTCAGAAGCAAGTCACAGTTGACTATCGGAAGTACTAAGTCGCGACGAGTGAGTCATCGGCGCGGTCCGGATTTCTGAATCAGGGCTTCTTCGTGCTGGAAGACTCTGTGAACACTAAGTTCTTTGGTTTCACCAGCCTCAGGCAACACACGCATCTCTGTCGCCGAATCGGGCCGTTCGTTGAGCAACTTTCCGTCAGCGTCCCGGGTACTGCATTGCGATTTGACAGCCGTGAATCGGCTTGTTGCTCTTATTCGTCGCCTTCAGGGACGACTCCGCATCTTTGAAACAGCAGCCTCTTCCGCGGCCGCTGATTCGAAAGGCCAGTCTCCCTTTCTGTCGTTTTCAATCGCTGTTGGCAGGAGATCACGCCCGAACAACCGCACCTGAATAATGTGCCAACCCATTAACACACTGCCGAGAAGTGAGCCCAACCAAAGCACCAGCACAAGTCCGCCCAACAATCCTACGGACAACAGACTAAAGAATGAGAATCCCCAGCGTTCTCCAACGAACATAGCCGCCACACCAACGACCAACGTCAGCGAAAACCACCACTTCGAGATCCAGGGCTTCGGCGGGAACTCACATCCTGCCTTCAGAAATACGATCGCTCGTTCGATCGAACACCGATGAGCATCGATTACCTGGTGCTCCAGGATGCCTTCGGGAGACATCGGCAGAAAAAGCAACAAAGACTGCTGCAGGTCTTCAAGCAGTGCGACAATTGATTTGTCATCGCTGCGAATGTCCCATTCGCAAACACCATCGACGCTGGTTTTCAGAAGCAGTTGCCTGAGTACACCGATCCAATACTCGCGTGCGCGATGATTTACCATTCCGATTCCTCCGAACAGCGTTAACGGCAAATCATCGAATTGATCAAGCAGAATTGGCGAACGTCTTTCAAAACTGAAAACAGCGCACAAAAAAAAACAGCCGTCAAACAATGTTCGATGGCTGTTTGTCATCTGCTATTCGATAGCGAGCTCGGGCGGGCTAAACCGTACCAAAGATCGACTTTCCTGTACTCTTCAGGTCGTCGCACGCTCGCATCATTCTCGCCGTAACACCGTTTTCGGCCAGCTTGATGTAGGTGCGTGGATCGTAAGCCTTCTTAGCTCCGATTTCTCCATCGATCATCATTACCTGATCGTAGTTCTTGAGGATGTGATCCACGACCGGGCGAGTGAACGCATACTGCGTGTCGGTGTCGATGTTCATTTTCACAACGCCGTAGTCCAGCGTTTCCTGAAGTTGTGCTGTTGGAGTTCCTGAACCGCCGTGGAAGACAAGATCGAACTCAGCAGCAGCTCCATGCTTGTCCATCACTGCTTTCTGACCGTCTTTCAGAATCTCCGGACGCAGCTTAACGGCACCAGGCTTGTAGTGTCCGTGAACGTTGCCAAAGGTAGCCGCAAACATGAATCGACCATGGCTGTTGAGAGCTTCGTAAACCTGCAACATGTCTTCGGGACTTGTGTACAGTTTGTCCGCTGGTACGTCTGAATGATCGATACCGTCTTCTTCGCCACCGACAACACCGGCCTCGACTTCAAGGATAATCTCCTGAGCTGCACATAGTTTCAGCAACTCAACGCTTTGAGCGATGTTCTGATCCAGTGGCAATTCTGAACCATCGTACATGTGCGACTGAAACAGGTTGCCCTGCCCTGCAGCTCGACGAGCAGCAGTCGCTTCGATCAGCGGCTTCAGAAACGGATCGACTTTTTTCGGCTGACAATGGTCTGTGTGCAACGCAATCAGGACGTCGTATTTTTCGGCCAATCGGTGAGCCGCTTCGGCCAGAACAATGACGCCATGTACCGCATCTTTGACGGATTGTCCGGATGCAAATTCGCCAGCTCCGGTCGAGAACTGAATAATCCCATCCGATTTGGCATCCACGAATGCCTTCATCGCGGCATTGAGCGTGGCGATTGAAGTCACATTGATCCCGGGATAGGCGTAGCCACCCTGCTGTGCCGCATCAAGCATGGCGGCGTATTGTGCGGGAGTTGCGATTGGCATCGGTACGAGCTTCCTTTGGAAGTAAGACAGTGCGCCCAAAACGGGACGACAGAGAGTGGGAAATACGGACGATGAGCGAAACACGTCCCTTTATGCGACGTAAAGGGTATCGGCTCGAGTTTCCTCTGCAAGCTTGGCCCCGTCTGAAGACGAACCAGATCGACTTTCTCAGGGAAACGACAGATTTGAATAGCCAGCGCCCTGTCCGCGGGAACTACCGCTGACTGGCCGAACGGCGGAACCCTGGCTTTTCGGCTGACCAGGTGTCTCAGCAGATCCTCGAGTCGACCTGCGGACCACCGAAACATCATCGACAAGCACCTCAGCAACGCCGTCCAAAGCAATCCAAACACGGAATGGACCGTCCTGCGACACTTGACGCAGGATTCGAACCGTTTTCCACGCTGATCCTAATGACGGACGGACGGCAAATTCAGGCCCAAGATCGTCGTCAAAAATAAGCAGTGGCAATTCCTGTTCCGGCCGAATGCGCTGGCCAATTTTGACCTTCAGGCTGACTTCAAAGACGTCACCGGCAGCTGCCTCGATTTCAGGCGATCGAACCATCAACGATGGCTTGCCACTCCTTTCACGAGACTCAGGAGACCTCCGCCATGCCTGCAATTGCAACGCTTGATTCGTTCCCGCGCTTTCAGTCACGATGTCGGCGCTGGAAAAATACGTGTTGTGCAACGGCGAGATTTTTTTCCACGCACCGTCGGAAAGCAAACGCAGGTTGTTAAAGTTGCCTGCAGCAACCAGATTTTCGGACGGTGTCGCGGCACGAGTGCTTTTCACCATCTCCCAATGATCCGGCAATGTTGAAAAACTCACGGTATGCGGACTGGCCAGCGGCGTTGGCAACGCCTGAATCGCCCGCTGCCAGTAGCGATTTTGAACGGTTCGAGTTTCTCGCATGGCCAGCCGAGCAAATTTTTCTGCTGCTGGCAGGTTGCGACGACCGAGAGCTTCAGAAGCACGCGTCGAAAATTCGCGGGCTCGCTGAAAATTCTGTGTTGCCGGCAAGTCGGGAGACGAAGTTTCTGCGTCGATCAATTGACATGTCCGCATTGTTCGCGCGAGCTTCAATTCTGCCAGTTCGACGAATAGCTGCGCTGCCCGACCAGCTCTGGCCTGTATACGCTGCTGGAGCTGCCGCCGTTTGTTGACATCAGACGAAATCAGCACGGCAGCATGCTGATCAAAGTCTTTGATCTTCAACCGAAGACCACCCGCTGCAGGTTCCCGCCGCAATCCGCGCAGCCCGGTCGCGAAGACTTGCCACGCGGAGGCCGTTTCCG
>CAYZYB010000690.1:0-3614 GCA_964481505.1 uncultured Planctomycetaceae bacterium
ATGTACTTGCCAACAACAGCGATCGAAACTTCGTGCCGTGGGTTGCGAATGCGGTGGATCAGATCTCGATAATCATCCAGCTCCAGTTCGCCCGCTTCCATGCCGAGCTTTTCGATGATCAGCTCGTCCAGGCCGTGTTCTACCAGTCCCATTGGAACTTCGTAGATTGAATATTCCTTATCAACTTCTTCAATGACAGCTTGTTTTTCAACGTTACAAAATAACGCAATCTTGTCTGTGTGCTCGGTACCGATCGGACGTTCCGTTCGACAGACAAGAACGTCGGGCTGAATACCGATGGTTCGCAGTTGCTGAACGCTGTGCTGAGTCGGCTTGGTTTTCGCTTCGCCAGCGGCCTTCAGATAAGGAACAAGGGTCAAGTGGATAAACAGGCAATTCTCTTTGCCAACGTCTAGCGGGATCTGACGAATCGCTTCCAAAAATGGCAGACCTTCGATGTCCCCGATGGTACCACCAAGCTCCGTGATAACGACGTCGACTTCCGGACCTGCAAGCCGACGAATTGAAGCTTTAATCTCGTCCGTGATGTGAGGAACAACCTGAACAGTGCGACCGAGGTATTCGCCGCGACGTTCTTTATTGATCACCGTCTGATAAATCTGGCCGGTGGTGTAGTTAGAGTCGCGATTCAGTTCGCCGGTTGTGAAACGCTCATAGTGCCCCAGATCCAGATCCGTTTCCGACCCGTCATCCAGCACGTAAACTTCGCCGTGCTGGTAGGGACTCATAGTGCCAGGATCGACGTTAATATACGGATCCAGTTTCTGCATGCGGACGGTGAGTCCACGGCGTTCGAGAAGCATGCCGATGGAAGCTGATGTGAGTCCTTTGCCTAAAGAACTCACTACACCGCCGGTAACAAAAATATGCCGAGTCATTGCCGTCCCCGTTCTTCCATGCTTTAAAAATTGGCTTGAATGCTCAGCCGATCTATTAAAGCAGTCAGGCCTGACTCCTCAACACCATTCCCCGGGAAACCTCAGAAACAGACGAATTCTCATGGGTACGAACCGCAAACTCAAGCTTCCCCCCGGTTTCAATGCAGGGTGACGCCATCGTTTAACGTGGCACGACTCTGCTTTGAAAAATTGCCAGGCTCTGGTTTCCTGAGTGCTTCGTCGATCTGGATCAGTCGAGAATCGGAACGCGATAGCCGATCGCTCCAATAGCCTTGCCCTTTGGTAAGTTGCGGTAGTTCTCATGACACATTATGCATTTGTCCATCACGACAGGAATGGCGGTTGCGGCACGAAGGTATCTTTTGCCCTTTTCTTCAACCACTTCATCGTAGGCTGCCTTGCCGTTTAGTAGTTGCTTAATTGCCTTCTTTTCGAAGGTGGTTTTCGGAGCATTGGCATCTTCGTAGGGCTCGCCTGTTGCGTCCAAAAGGCGGACCTGGTGCCATCCCTTTTTTTCAACCGCAGCAAACAACGCCTTAAACGCTGAGCCTGCCGCGAGGTCGTCGTTGTTGTTGACGTAGTGAGTCGTGATCAGAACGATACTGGTTTTGTAGATGTCATCCAGCATTTTGACCTCCCGACGTGCCCGTTCGACAGCGGGATCTTTCACCGGCTCGGCAGGTGTTTTCGAGACATTTTGAGCGTTGCTTGGTATCGTGCTGCTGGCAATAAAAACGAGCACAAGCAAAGCGTGTACGATTTGGCGAGGGATGGAAATCACGTGGCGAGTCTCCCGGCGGTGCGAAGGGTTGATTTGAAACCGGACATTTTAGTCTGATTTAAAGGATAGTCTCAGCAGAACAGGACTTCAAGGTCCACTTTTGGTTCTTCGTCGATTTCTAAGTCCTTGTTTTTCCTGCATTGAACCATAGAACCTTCTGAACCGCCCCCACTCAGTACGGGGCCATGGTCTGGGTAATCGGGCCGCTGAACAGAGGCGCGGGACTGTAGGTTTTCCTGTTCGTTTTTTTTTGTCGTCCTGCCGATGCCCTGCTCATTTCCGAGCCGCATTCAGACAATTCGTGATTGGGCACCTTGATGCCTTTTTCGTATGTCTTTTCGTCAAGCCATGCGTGAACTTCTAATCCCGACACGGTTCGCGTGTTGCCGATACTTGACACCACAATTTCGTGCGTCTCAAGTGACACACCCTGCCAGTTGCACGAAATGTGGTAGAACAATCTATACTCAATCTTGTTCCATTTATTCGTTCCCGGCGAGTAGAGTGGCAGACTTCGATGATGAGCCTCCGGTTTCGTAGGACGGATTCGACGGCAGGCGGAATCCTTAAAAAATGCACGTTTTCCCTTTAGCCACGAAGGTTTAGGGCATTCCAACTTCCGCTTTGGACTGTCTGGTTCCTGTCTTAAAGGTGCCCAAAGTGTGAACGTCGAGCGATTCAGCTTGGGTATCGAGGCGAATCGCTCGAAGCGTTCGGAAAACGGGAGGCAATCGAGATTATCGATGTGAGCAACGAAAATACTTCAGCAATTGGAAGGCTGGCACACTCTTCGCGCCGACAGAACGAGTCTACATCCCTGAAGACAGCAGCATCCCAGAGCATTTCGGGCTCGATATTCAGTCTTGTTACGCTGGAGCACAGACCCACCTCATAAAATGAACCTGCTGTGTTCTTCGATCACAGATTAGAAGAATGAATGGGTGATCGGCGATAAACTCAATCGGCGGTTTCGATTCCCGAGTACTGCCTCCCCGCATAATAATCGCTGTCGCTGCTGCTGCTTCGGTGCCGTTCTCGTTCACTTTGACAAACGCCTTGTGGATGACCAAGCCAATAAAAAGTCCTTCTGGATTGTCCAACATTCCCGAAAAGTTGGCTTCATCAACAAGGAATGGTTTCTTCATGCCCAACGACCGAAGAGTTTGATCCAGAAAATGCGTTGATTCCATGCCGAACCTCGGGAATTGAATTGCTACTCTGTTTGGTTGCAGCACCATCCACTCTTCGGTTCTTGTTATGAGACGCTCTTCGATGGTTGCAACACCATCGACCTTCCGTGGCAGGAAGATCGTCATTGCAAAATCACTGCCGGCGTCGGGAACCTCCACAGGTTCCCGTCCTTCAACATCTCCGTGCTTAACAGTCTTCCATTCGACCATGTGAGATTTTTACGGCATCTCAAGAACTTGCAAATCGTCAAATTCACCGAATCGGGAGAAGCCACTTTGCCGCATTACCCTTGTCGGGTGCGTGTGGCTCGGCATCACATGGAAGTTAGCGTCAATTGTTGCCTGGTCTTTGAATCCGTTGCCCAGCCGCCGAGAAAGTAGATGGTGTTGGCGAGGACGAGGCGAGTTAATTCGTCGAACGAACCGGGCGGAACCAAGTCTGTAATCCTCTGAGCCGTTTGTCTCGCCATCCACTCATTGATTCCTATTCTCGTCTTTTCTGCCGCATGGACAAAATCTGCTTCCGCCAATGATGCTCCGTACTGCCGTTCCGTGATCTGTAAGAATTCAGATAGAAAGTGATAGTCACGTTGTCCCCAAAGTCGATTGGCGATTTGGAGTTCAACGCCGCCCATTTTCGTGTTCTCTTGAAATGCTCGCATTGAGTTATGCAAACGATTTGCAGGCAACGAGAAGCGCATGGTTTTCGCTATCTCGCTTGCC
>CAYZYB010000691.1:0-3612 GCA_964481505.1 uncultured Planctomycetaceae bacterium
CCTGAACACCGGGATAGATTCGGACCGGTTGCACGGCGAACATTTCGAGTGTCCAGTAGCCGCAAAATCCAACATCGCCAAAGCCCGCAGTGACGTGAACAAACAGCCCCAGTCGGCCGATCGAGGAACGTCCTTCCAGCATCGGCACAAGGCCACGGGTTTCTGTGTATTCGACCGTGCGAGCGAGATACAGCTGATTCGGTTGCAGCACCATTCCTTCTTTGGGAATTGTAATGCGGCGGAAGCGGTTCGGGCGCTTCATGTCCAGCACAATTTCTTCATAGACCAGCATCTCATCGTGGAGCGTGAGGTTGTAGCTGTTGGGATTGATTTGATCCTCATGGTAAGGCTCAATCCTGATGTTGCTGCCAAGCTGAGCTTTGATTTCGCTGCCGCTGAGAATCATTGATGTTTGCCAAGAGAATGAGTCGAGATCGGCACCGGAATCGGCGGCCGACTTGTGAATCCGCGTCGAAGAGTAAGTTCCCAGAATCCGATGTTCAAGCAGATGGAGCCTGATACACAGGAACGGCCAGCATTCCATTCCGCATAAGGGCAAAACGCTCTCTGCCCGCGAAATTCCGACAACGCTCTTCGCCCCTAATTCAGCCTGATCGCGTGAATCGGTGGAAACGTCAGAGCGGCGAAAACCGGGTGAGGAAGCGATGTGACGTGAACGCCGGGCTGGAATCACCTGGACACTTCCCACTCGCGAACCAGCTCTCGCACTTGACTTGACTGCCTTCCAGGCTGGAAACTGTATGCCGTTGGCTGTGCCTGTTGAGGTCTACTGCCTGGATTGTCTGTCGGAGCGATTATGAGTTTATTTGGCAAATCAAAAGTTGAAACGACGGATATTGAAAAACGCTTCAATCTGATCGGTCGCGTCGGTCAGGGAAGTATGTCCAAAGTATGGCGTGCCGAAGACAAAATGTCGGGTAACTTTGTTGCCGTTAAGGTACTGGACAAAGAGAAGACAAAACGCTTCGAAGAACGATTCAAGGGACTCAATAAGCCTACCGAAGCTGATATCGCGTTTTCACTGAAGCATCCGTACATCGTCAAGACACTGGAAGTCGGCTGGACTCTGGAAAAAGAGATGTTCCTGGTGATGGACTATGTGGAAGGTTCCGGCCTGAGCCTTTTGGTCGATCTGCAGTCGGACGAAATGCGTCGATATCGTACGCGCTACATGATTCAGATCGGCGATGCATTGGCTTACTTTCATAAGCAGAATTGGATTCATCGCGACATCTGCCCTCGGAATATCATGATTACCGATGACCATAAAGTGCGGCTCATCGACTTTGGACTGACCGTGCCGAGTACTCCGGAGTTTTGCAAACCCGGAAACCGTACCGGCACCGCCAACTACATGGCGCCGGAACTTATCAAGCGGCGTCCCACTGACCAACGCATTGACGTGTTTGCCTATGCGGTGACGTGCTACGAAATGTATGCCAAGCGGCATCCCTGGGAGGCTGCTCAAACGCTCGATGCCGTTATGCAGCACATCAATCAGCCCCCCGTCCCGTTATCGGAACTTGTTCCGAAGATTGACAGCAAGATGGCTGAAATCATCATGAAGGGGTTGGAAATGGATCCCAACGATCGTTGGCAAACGATCGAGGAAATGGTGGAGGCATTCCGGGAAGTAGAAGTTCGCCTCGTTAAGGCGACAAAGGAACTACTTAACAAACGCAGACTGCGAGACGGAGGCGGACCGCTTCCTGATGACGAACCGAGTAGCGAGGTTGGAGATGCTGTTTCCGGAAAAGGAAAAGCAAAGAAGAAAAAACGCTCCCGAAAATCTGCCGGTGATGTTCCGCCAGCATCAGGAAGTGCGGAAGAAAAACCGTTCGATCCGGAGAACCCGTTTGGCGATGACACACTGGTAAGCGACGACGCTGGGGGCGATCTTCCGCCTCCCGCTTCGGCTCCGAAAGTGTCGAAGAAATCGGCGCCGAAACGTCCCATGTCGGCGAAAAAGAAAAAGAAACGAGCAAAACCGCCCAGCGACGATTCTTCCGCAACGCCGGACAACGAACCGAGCCCGCCGACTTCGAAGGCACCGCAGGAAGATGACGAACCGACGTCAACGTTTAACAGTGACGAAGATATCCTGGCATTGCCGGACGATTAGATTTCCCTACCGACTGCATTGCGGAAGTTGGTCGAATGCACTGTGGTTTTCCAGCATCTTCGCGGCTTGCAGGAGTCTTGCTTCTTCGAATGCCGGAGCCTGTAGCTGAAAACCAATCGGCAGCCCTGCCGAATTCAGTCCGCAGGGGACAGAGATTCCTGGAATGCCAGCCAGGTTTGCGCTGATGGTGTAGATGTCCTGCAAATACATCGCCAGTGGGTCGTTCGATTTTTCACCAATTTCGAATGCTGCTGTTGGTGCCACCGGTCCGGCGATAACATCGACGTCGCTGAAGGCTTTGTCGTAGTCTTCGCGAATGCGGCGGCGAACTTTCAACGCCTTCAGGTAGTAAGCGTCGTAATAGCCAGCCGATAAAGCGTATGTTCCAAGCATGATGCGGCGTTTGACTTCCGGCCCGAAGCCTTCTCCGCGACTGCGACAATACAGATCCACTAAGTTATCGTTTTGAGGATCAAAATCGGCAGCCCGATGACCGTAGTGAATGCCGTCGTAACGTGCGAGATTGCTGGATGCTTCGCTGGGGGCAATCAGGTAATACGTGGCGACACTGTATTTGGCGTGCGGGAGTTCGACCGTCTTGATGGTGGCTCCCGCAGCTTCCAGTTTGCGGATGGATTCTTTGACCGAAGTTTTCACTTCGTCGTCGAGTCCATCAGCGTAGTGTTCGTCAACGATGCCAATTCGAAGTCCTTCGAGCGGCTTGCTGATTTCTGTGGAATAGTCCGGCACGTCTGCATTCACGGAAGTGGTGTCCCGACCATCGTGACCCGCGATGGCCTGCAACAGTAGCGAGGCTCCGCTGACGTCACGCGCGAACGGCCCGATCTGGTCGAGTGAACTGGCGAAAGCCACGAGTCCAAATCTTGACACTCGGCCGTAAGTTGGTTTCATCCCGACCACGCCACAAAACGAAGCGGGCTGGCGAATGGACCCACCGGTGTCTGATCCCAGCGACAACGGTACCAATCCCGCAGCAACTGCGACGGCCGACCCACCTGATGAGCCGCCCGGAGAGTGCCCGGTGTTCCATGGATTGCGAGTCACTCCGGAAGCCGATGTTTCTGTCGAAGAGCCCATTGCGAACTCATCCATGTTCAGCTTGCCGATGATGACGCCGTCTTCAGAATTCAGACGCTCCACCACATGAGCGTCGTACGGCGGTTTGTAGTTGTTCAGCATTCGGCTGCCGCAGGTGGTGCTGATTCCTTTCTGGCACATGTTATCTTTGATGCCGACTGGCAATCCCTGAAGTAGTCCAACGTCGGCCCCGGTGGCGCGTTTGCTGTCGACCGCATCGGCGGCGGCGAGCGCACCTGCGGTATCGACGGTCGTGAACGCGTTGAGCGTATCGTTGAGTTCGTCGATGCGCTTTAGGCAGAATTCTGTAAGAGTTCGGCTGGTGAGATCGCCGGACTGCAATGCCTGCACAAGAGCATCTGTGGATTGAG
>CAYZYB010000692.1:0-3612 GCA_964481505.1 uncultured Planctomycetaceae bacterium
GCCCAAGTGCGGCGGTTGCCGTCGATAGCGACAAAACGCAGACCTCGCGTCACCTTCGGGTGGCGCGTCGGCTGCCTTTGTTTTAGCTATTGGAGGACCGCACCGCGGCTCGCACCGCTCAATCCAATCCACTGCATTCCACTCTCGACTCACAAGAGTATGCCATAGACAGGTGCTTAGGGTTCTACGCAAATCAGTCAATAGCCATGCGCCTTTAGGCTCACGAAACGAAAGTGCATTATGTCGTCCGGCATTCCCCCGAATCCCAAAAGGTTGATTCTCGGGTGATAAGACGACTCGCTCTTTCCTGCTGACATCGAGAGTGCAGAACGTCATTTCAAGACTAAGATACTGGTAGTTTGAAATCAGTCGGTCGAGCCGCTCAACTATCAACATGATTTCATCTTTTCGCTTGGCAGTACGCATTGCTAGTGCGAAATGTTGGTCGTCCGTATTCGAGCTGCATAAGACCGTTGACAAACCGATTGGCGAGGCAGGATCAGGATCTGCCTGACCGGAGTCGATACGCCCCTTTAAGCGAACGCCCGCAGAAGCAGATGCGAATTTTGAAACGACAAGTTTTTTTGTTGTGCGTTCCCTTGCTAATAGACGGTCTGGGCCAAAGACAATTGCTGACAGCAGCACACCAGCCACAACATGGACGAAAGCTATTTTCTTGGATATCGACATCAAGACAGTCCTGTTGAAACTAGTGGGTGCAGAGACGCAAACGCTCGCTGGTCGCTGCTTTCTACTTCTTTGGAAGGGCCGAGGTGGTCACTTCGATCTCGTACTCGGACTCTGAGCCAAGTAGTTTGACGCCGCGTTTGTGACGCAGTCGCTTTGATCCAACCTTAACGCTTAGCGGCCGGTCAAGAATAAGATCATCTGGATCAGCTGTGTCGTCGTCCCAAAGCTGAATCACGATGACGGAGTTCTTTGCAAACAACCCCAGTTCGTGGTTCAACTTAACTCGATCACCGCGTCCGATGCTCTTTCGCCACTTTGGTTCGCTCACTAGCTTATTGTCGGCGTATACGCGCAAGTAAACCTTGTCATCGGACAAGATGGATTCAGGTTTGATACATTTGATCTCTGTCAGACGCACTCGCATCAATTCGCCGCGAGGCTCGTGCGAAGTGTCCCACGGAAACGGGCGAACGTTGTGCACCACCTCGCCCGCGTACTTCTCCGCCAACTCTGAAATGTAATCGCGTGGCAGTTTTGCGACGACTTCCTTTTCCGACAAGCCTAGCCCAAGCTCACGCAGAATGCGGTTAGAAAACACAACGCAGTTGCTGTTGTTGACTCGATATTGACGCGAACGAAACTTCGCACTGATCTTCTCTAAAGACTGACGTAACTTTGCGTCGTTGACTTTGGAAAAGTGGACGTACTCACGAATTCTGTCCGTGCGGTCGTCAGTGTGTAGTTCACCAGGACCTACAGGGGAACTGACTTTGCTACGAAATCCAATCCACTTGACCGACTTGTCGTCGTCAAACTCCATGCGCGTCGAAACATGAATGCCATCCTCTGCAAAGATAGTGAGTTCAGCGCTTTTTGCTTGTGACACCACGGTAACGAGAAGCAGGGCAAGACAATGCGTCCATTGTGTGTATTCAGTCATTCTTCAATTCCCATTGCTACAGCGGAAGTCAAAACTCACCTTGGACGATTTTACGAAACCTCTTCTCCAAGGTTAAGAAGAACCGACGATTGGCGCCCTTGGGGCGATATCCCTTGAAATCATAGTGCGTGCCAGTGATAAACAGCGTCAGTTGATCATGAATGGGTTTGGCTCCGAGTTGACGCAGCCCCTTGGCTGCCTGCCCGTAAATTGATGGCGGCACATCCTTCGTTGCGTCGATCTTCGTAACCGCTTCAGCGAAATTTGCGACTGTCCCCTGAGCGGTCTTTCCAGGATTCGGTACATCCAATGCCGCACCCACTGCGACTAGCATCCACGCTGACTTAACCAATTCATCAAGGTCGGCTTTGTTTTTGGCTAGGCCCGTCAAGAATTTCTTCTCGGTGCTGGTCAATTTCACCTTGGTTTTGAACGAAACATCATCTGCAATCGCTTTGTCTGCTGTTAAGAACAAAAAACTGATCATGAAAACGATCGCAATCGTGCAGCCTCTAAACTTGTAATTCATTTGTTCGCTCTTAGTAAAGTAGCCGTGCGATACGGAAAACGGATGGACGGCGGAAAGGTATTCCGGCTGCAGTCCGAAGTCCAACGAATGTCAAATTTGACACTTCTCATCGCGTCAGCCGGACGCGATTGGCGTTCGCAGGCAAACAATACCCAAGTGTCGCGCATCGAACCACAAGCCATGCTCTCGCCGGAGCTCGCCGCATTGTCAAATTTGACATTCGTTTGCTTTGCACCTGGCAGTCCCCAATCATGGGTTCGCAAAACGCAGACAACAAACGTGATCGCTCAAGGAGGACAAAATGATGTCAAACGCAGGCTTTATTGATGGTGCGAGTGTACTGGATCGATGCAAACAAATGCTCGATTTGAAGTTCTCGATCTTACTAATCGGGCCACCGGGCTCCGGTAAGACGACACTTGCTGAAACCCTGTCCGCAGAAACCAATGGACTGACCACGACTATCGGCGGTGACCTAATACCTTCTGACTTACTCGGGCAATGGACGCTCAAGGATGGCCATACGGTTTGGCAAGACGGTCTGCTGGTGTCTGCAATGCTACAGGGGAAGACCTTCTTCTTGGACGAGATCGCCGAAACACCTGCTTCTACCCTCAAGGTGCTGCATTCACTTTTGGATCATCGAAGACAGGTCATTGTCCCGGCAGTCTCCCGGACCATCACAGCCTCGGAAGAGTTTCGATTCATCGCTGCGATGAACCCGGAAACTTCCAGCGTTTCATCCTTGCCTAGAGCGTTCCGCGATCGAATGGTGTTTGTCCGTGTTCCGCGACTGTCACGGGACAACGAAAGGGCACTGCTGTGTCATCGCCACCAGGTCGATGATGGCATTGCCGAAAAGCTAATCCGAATTGCAGAAGTCACACGACGCATCGCCAAGAGCGATGGAGCTTCGACCCGCCAACTAGAGAACGCAGCGATCGCGATTTCCGGCGGAATTGATTTTGAAACTGCTTCCTCCGAGTGCATCTTGATGCCAATCACCGTGCTGAATCCCGAGGTGGGGCGTGCCATCGACGATGTGCTGCATGCAGAAGGGTGGAGTAAACTGGTACGGGTGAATTCGCACGAGGTACGAGAGCAACCCGAACCATTCGGTGAATTCATAAACGACGAGGTCTACGCATGAACCGTCGCTTACCGAATGACGCCAAATTCATAGCTTCGTCTACCCGGAACGGGAAACTGTCGAAGATTCTCACTCTGTTGTCGCGACGTTTGCCGTCGGATGAAAGCGGAGACATTGGATCTTGTCGCGCACGATTGAATCCCTGGATCAAACAGGTAGTTCATCGCCGATCAAGTATTCCAGCGAACTTGTTAGTCGAGTTGTCGATTCGATTTCTGCCCGCAATTAGAGAGGCAGTTTCGCGAGGCGGCCTGCCCCCATCCAATCACCAACCATCGCTTAGCGATTTACGTTGCCTATGGC
>CAYZYB010000693.1:0-3612 GCA_964481505.1 uncultured Planctomycetaceae bacterium
GCTATCGCAAGGCGATTCAGTACTCGTTCAAGCGAGCAAAACGTGACGGCGTTCATCTGGAATACTGGTTCCCACATCAGTTGCGGCATCTCGTCGGTACAAAAGTACGCGCCGAGCATGGGGTCGAGGCTGCACAGGTTTCCTTAGGTCACACCCGTGCAGACGTGACACAGATTTACGCGGAACGTAATCTGAAGCTGGCGATTGAAATCGCTCGAAAGTCGGGATAGACCTTTGGTAGAACAGTGTTCGTACAATTAACCCGGTGGTGAAGGTTGCATGAGCGGGAAAGACGATAATTCTCAGTTGGAGAATACGCAAGGCGAGGCACTGGCCGACTGTTTGCGGACCGCATTCGAAGTAGGTGAACTTTTCAATGCAGTCGCGTGGCACTTGGATCTTGCAATCGTCAGTGCTTGCAGGTTCTGCGATCGCCGTAAACTGGACGAGACGCTCACCGAATTGCAAAAAACGTGTTGCCGCCTGATTCCTGTGCAACATCAAAGTAAGGAGACGACTCGTATTCGTGAGTTTCAGGAGAGTATTCGATCGCTGATACCGTCTGAAGGTTTCTTTGAGACTGTATCCGATTGTCATGAAACGTACGCAAGGCGGGATTGGCCAAATTACGCGACGGAGTTCGCTCCACTAATCGGAATGGTCAAGACACCGTTCGAGAGTATGAGACGTAAAATTGTCAAGAGAATACAAGGAGATCAGCTCAGCGGTTTCCTTGCACTCGGGGAATTATGCGACCAAATCATCAGGCCAATCGGAACGCAACTTCGAGTCTTAGACGGCGAGATTGCCGCGGCGGATATTGTTTCCGGTAGCGTTCCTGCGGATACTCGTTTGCCAGTCAAACTGCAATCTGTGCTGGAACAAATCGCCCCTGAACTCACTCCCGCCTTAGATCCTCTGGCTTCGACGGAAAACAAAGCGACAAGATGGAAGCGACATCGGGAGCTTCGTGAAGCGATTCTGTCGGTAGCAGCCCGGCCACGTGGGGTCGCAACGCAAACAACTTCATCAAGCGACCTTAGCCAGCCTTCTAAAAAGGAACACCATCGCAAGAAGAAGAGTAGAGAGGTGTACGGCCCTCGTGACGACCGTTTGCTAGAACGGTGGGAGACGCGACAGTACAACAATCTCGGAGAGCTTGGCGCGACCGTGAATATGAAGGCTGACGCCGTCCGAAAAGCCATCAAGCGCGCGAAGAGCCGTCGCGAGAAACAGAAGAATCAAAAGCGGAACGAATAGTATCCCGACGATGTGTCAAACACGAATGCTTCGTTCCGGAAAAAAATCGTGAAGTACCGTTCCGTTATAAACACCGGCGTTTCACGACTCTGACTTGCGGCCCTGCGCGGAACGAAGAGTCATGGGGCCCTTCGTTCCGCCAACTTTCTCCCTTCCGCGATCAGAATCCTTGCAACTGTTCACCACACCTTGCAAGGACCTGCACATGATCGATGCAACTGCCGAAGAGCTAATTACGCTGGCTGAGGCGTGCAATACCCTACCCCGCCGTCGACGCGGAAAACGACCAGCCGTAAGCACATTGTACCGCTGGGCCAGTCAGGGCGTCAACGGTGTCCGACTTGAGACCCTGCAGTGTGCCGGAACCAAGGTGACGTCGCGCGAAGCTCTGGCAAGGTTCCTCGTTCGGCTGACGTCCCAAGCAGAAGAGAGCACTAAGGCCAAACGCCACGATTCCGCCGAACGAGAACTTGCGCGAGATGGCTGGGGGACTTCTGAACGATGTCGATCCCCACCTCGCGCCAACGAGTCGTAACCCCTCGCGTTTCCAGACTTCCCTCAATCGATGCCGCAGGACGACCTGTGGCAGCTTCTCTCTACTTTAGGCAGATGAATCGCAACTGCCAAGAATTTCAATCTTCCAATTAAAGGACTGCACCATGCCTGTTGAAACCCCCACCCTTTACTGTGACAGCACTGTGACTCCAGCGTTCAATTTCCGCGACGATCAACTCTTCAAGACTGACGCGCAGAGTTTACTCAAAGAGATCGACGACAGTGTCGTCCTGCTTCCGCGGACAGACGACGTTGTCGAAAACGTCAGTGACTTGATTCTATATGAGGTCCAAACGCAATGGGAGTTGTCTGTGGAAGAACGCGATGTTCCTCTGAACTGTGTCGACGATTTGACAGCAGCAGAAGTCTACTGGGCTCGACATGGCGTTGTTCGCTCTATGTTTCAGGATGGCTACTCGCGGCAGCAGCAGTTTGTAGACATCGTCGAAAATGCCACCGTCGACCATGTCGCTATGAGGCGGCTGGATCGCGCATTCAAGTGGGACGGGCCAGTCCAGGGAATTGACGACAGTTCTTTGAACGATGATGGCTACTGCACTCGCTGGGCGATGGCGGCAACGGCCGAATGGGGTGACCTCAAAGGATGTGAGCGGACGTACAAGCGATGGCTCGACCAGCTCCCACGAATCATCTCATTGATGGATCATCGGCCCTTGGTACGCAACGGTAATCATGAGCGGGCAATTAAAGATTCATTGAGCAATATCCGCAGTGCTGATACTGAAGAAGGAAACATCTGGATTTGGCGGAATTCGTTGACCGAATTCCAATTGACCTCCAGATTGCCGCCAGATCTGGAAATCCTGAAAGCGTTGGCAGAATACTCATCAATGCAATGTTGCCTTCCCCGCAACCTATGCGTGCTCCCCTCAGTGACGGCAAATTTCCTTGAGTTGGTCGTGCGTCAACTATCTCGGATCGGTGGAGGCGTTCGTGGCCTAATTGTGGACGAATCCTGCATAGAGCAACTTACGGATGGAAGCCTGGACGACACGAATATCGACTGGCTAATTCTGGATCCGTTGACTGCCAAAGTGCGAAACATAGATTCGCTGCCACTAGAGGACGTGCAGCGGTTACACGAGGCATGCCAACAACGCAATATTGCGTTGTTCTGCAACAAGCTCGGCCGCAAGCCGACGTTGGGAGGTCGTCCCCTGCAATTCAGTAATCCGCATGGCTTGGATTGGGACGAGTGGCCGGAGGCAGTGCGGATTCGTGAGATGCCCCGCCATTTTTATGAATTTCGATCTGGTGCTGTTGGTTAGCGCGCTCGCGTTCTCAACATTCGACGGAGTAGCGGTCAGACGCAAAGGTCTGACCGTCACTCCATTCGAGGTGTCGCGGCGGTCCGGTTCCGCAAAATCCAGGTTCCTGCCCGTGCTGCCTGAGTGCATCAATCGCGTCGCTGGTCTCGCTGCCGACGCAGCCAACAGAAGCCTCGCTCTGAGGACGACAATCACCTTGAAAAGGTGCGAATGCAGACAGCCCTTACCAGGGCTTCGCATGCATGACAACGTATTGGCGCCTGCCGCCGTGGCAGGCCACTCGCAAGTTGCGATATCGCAATCATAAATCGGGTGACAAAAGGAGATCACATGGAACCGGAAGATGAACAGGGATATGAGTGGTGTGATCCGAACGATCTCGAATGCCATCCGAATCAGGACGACAACTTCCTGCCGCTAGCCGAGGGTGAGTTTGCCATGCTGAAGGACAGCATGGCGACACACGGGCAGCGAGATCCCATCGAGATCAAACCGGATGGTACTATCA
>CAYZYB010000694.1:0-3608 GCA_964481505.1 uncultured Planctomycetaceae bacterium
TCACAGTGCAACTGTAAACGGCAGTTTCCTGCTACGAAATCCGAAGTCGTAAAGTTCGCAGGCTTTGAGACTGACTTTGGTTTTCCTGGACGATAAATGATCCATCGTCATTTGACAGTTGGTCACCGCGGGTTAATATCGCTGACGTTGAGTTGAGTAAGACGTTCGCAGCAGTTTTCTGCACCTCTGCCGCGAACATCCAGAGATAGCCTTCTGCCCGCGAACGCTTCAGGCGACGGAGTGCCAGTTTTCACTGCACCACCTCCCGCTTTCGATGCTGCGCGCAGTTTTGACGGAGGGGTCGCATGACGCAGCCCGTTGCGAACGGACAGCCTACGCCCGGAGATTCCTACGCCGGTCGTGATAACGAATGCTCGAACATTTCCGCGGAAATTCAAACCGCCATCGGGAAACAGAACTTTGAACACTGGTTAAGCAATCGAAGTCGTTTCAATATCAACGGCAACGTTCTGCAGATTTTCGTTCCCAACCCATTCATTTCGAATTGGTTGCTGAAGCGTTTTCGTACGCAGTTCAACAAAGCTGCGGTCGCTGTGCTTGGCCCGTCTGCTGCTTTTGAGCTTTCCGTCGACGAAACACTTCAAAGCAAATCGGCCCCGGCAAAGCCCGAACAGTCTGCAACCAAAGCCAGTCAAAAGGCAGCCCCAAGGGAATCTCCTGCGACCAATTCCCCTCAGAAAGTCGCAGCGGGACTCAGCCAGGTCCAGACTCTGGCGGTACGCCCGACAAACAGACGGCGATTCAACAATTTTGGGGGGTTCGTCACCGGAGAATGCAACGACCTTGCCGCCATGGCGTCGCGACAGGTTGCCGAATTTCCTGGTGAGCGATTCAATCCACTGTATATTTATGGCCCAACCGGTGTCGGTAAGACTCATTTGCTGGAAGCCATTTACAGCGAAGTTCGTCGGACGCAAACCGGCCTGAACGTGATGTACCTTTCCAGCGAAGCCTTCACCAATTATTTCACTCAGGCGCTGGATTCGAAAACAGTTCCTTCGTTTCGACAGCGTTTTCGCAACGTTGATGTTCTGCTGATCGATAACATCGAATTCCTGGACAGCAAACGAGCGACTCAGGAAGAGTTTCTTCACACGGTCGTGCAAGTCATAGAAAACGGCGGACAACTGGTCGTTTCCGGTGATCGGCACCCAAGATTGTTGTCGAAGCACCGCGAAGACCTGACGACGCGCTTCATGAGCGGTCTGGTTTGCCGCATCGACGCTCCAGCAGAAGAAACACGGCATCGCATCACCAGAGCGCTGGCGCTGCCAATGAAAGAGAGCTTTACCCGAGACACGCTCGACTTCGTCGCCCGACGATGCAGAAAGAACGTGCGTGAAATCCAGGGCGCGCTGAACTGCCTGCACGGTCACTGCACGCTTAGCGGACAGCGCATCAATGTTACGCGTGCCCGCGAAATCCTGGGCGAAATGGAACGCGAATGTCGCAAGCTGGTGCGAATCAGCGATGTCGAGAAAGTCGTCTGCGATGCCTTTGGTCTAACCACGACCGACATGCGTTCGAAGTCACGTCGCAAGGCTGTTAGCGGTCCGCGAGCGTTAGCGATGTTTATCGCTCGCAAGCTAACGAAATCTGCCTACCGTGAAATCGGCATGTACTTTGGCGGTCGAGACCACAGCACGGTCGTCGCTGCGGAAAAACGCGTGAAAAAGTGGATTAAGGCCGATTCACCGGTCGAGCTGCCGACTTCGTGTCAGGGGCGAACAGTTTCAGAGATCATTCACGAAATCGAAGAACGCCTGCTAAGCCTTGCGTCGTGATCGATGGGCGTTGCCACATCAGAAACAGTTCGCTGGCAGCCCGGAACTATCGATACTGCGCCGGAACTCCGCCGAGAGCAGTACCGCGGCCGTCCATCTGCTGTAGAGTGCGATTGTATTGACTGTCGAGGTTCTGCAGTTGCTGTTCGTAGGCCGACAACGGACTATTCCCGGGTATCTGCAATCCGCCTGGGTTTGCGGTCGCCGCACCAACATATGGCATCGGTTGTGGTGTCGCCGCTGAAGGCTGAACTGTATTTGGAACACCGTACTGACTCGAAGATGCGGGCATCATGGGAATGTTTCTATTCTGCATTCCCTGCAGATGCTGTTCAGCAGGCAGCACATTACTTCCCGCCGGATAGCGTCCTCCGTTTTGCATTGGCGGAATATTCATGCCGGGAGACATGTTCATATTCGGCTGTAGCTGCGAATTGACGGGAACCTGTGGGAACGAGCCCTGAGGCTGCATCCCTGCGTTTGCTGGTTGCCCCATCCCCACAGGGAACAGCGAGCCGGGACCAGCATTCAGACCAGCCAGAGGAGTATTCATTCCGGCCGGAGCTGGAATGAATGGTTGTGAATTCATCAGAGCCTGAGGATTCATTTGCTGCAACAGTCCCGGAGGCGCCAAGTTTTGATTCTGAGAGGCTGCGTGAACGGGCGGGCCATAGCCAGGCTGAGTATTCGAATATTGCGCCGAACCGAACTGATTTTGCTGAGGCACTTGAGGCATCATTGCTGCTGTGCTCTGCGGGTTTAGACCATTCTCGTTGTACTGCGAAAACGATGTCGTCGCTTGCTGCGGCGCGGCATGCGGTTGACGTTGAACCTGAGGCGGAACCATTTGCTGCTGATACTGCTGTGGCATTGCGGAATTGGTCCTGTGCAGATTCGTAACGTTTCCGTCCTGAGGATAATACTGCTGGCCCTGCGGAGGCGCCGCTGGTGGTGGTGCTTCCTGAGTCAACTGAACACCAGGAGGAAACACAGAAATCGGCTGCGCGGGCTGACCCATCGCGGGAGCGTTTGGACTGTACGGCTGAGCAGACATCATTCCACTGTTAACCGGAACCTGTGGCTGATTGATCAGTGGCTGTGCCACAGCATTCGGATAACCGTTGGCTGGTGCATTCGCCACACTGACTGCCACAGCTGGTGTACCTCCAGCCTCCTGAAGATCCCGCTCAAGTCGCGACAGTGTCGTTTGAACATCTGAAGCTGAATAGATAGCAGCAAGTCGATTCTGGGCGCCGCCGCGATCACCGCTCTTCAGCGATAACAGCGCCAGATTCACGTGAGCACGTTCGTGCTTAGGCGAAATCTGCAATGCCTGATTGAGGTATTGGCTTGCTTCGTGAAATCGATTTTGCAGGAGGTAGCTGTAGCCCACGTCATTCAGAAGACTGGCATCCTGCGGACGAGCATACAACGCCTGCTTGTAATGTAACTCAGCCGTTGACCAATCCTGCTGGAGATCCGCGACGATGGCCATGCTGTGGTGAGCAGAAGTACTGGCGTTATCAAGCGCCAAAGCCTGACTTAAGTAGTCACGAGCCTGCTGCAACTTGCCGCGATCATTCTTCCCGGCTTCTCGAATCTTCGCCTGCCCCATACGAACAAGTTCGTCCACCTTTCCTGCAGCGACAGGCATAGCAGGCAATTCTCCCGAAACCTGCTGAATCACCGACTCAGGCTTCTTATTCCCTGGCAACGGTGAAGGCCCTTTCGCCGCGCTGGCGATGGGACGCGGTGTGTCCAGCGATGCAAGCTGTTCTGATGAATAGACGGGCTCGTTTGATG
>CAYZYB010000695.1:0-3596 GCA_964481505.1 uncultured Planctomycetaceae bacterium
CATCAACCCTGATTTCTCACCACGAAGACTTCGTTGAACTTTGCGATCATATTCGTGACAGTGGGCTTGTTGCTTTCGATACTGAATTCGTTTCAGAAAGCACCTATCGGCCGGAGCTCGGGCTACTGCAGTTTGCCACTGACGATCGTTCCGTCGCCGTCGACCCGCTTGCGATTTCCGACATTTCGCTGTGGTGGGAAATCATGGCCGACGATGTGACAACCGTGGTGGTCCATGGTGGCCAGGCAGAAATTCGCTTCTGCCTGCAGATGATTGGTCGAGCGCCGAAAAAACTATACGACATTCAACTGGCAGAAGGATTTCGCGGTCGCAGCTACCCCCTTTCGTACTCAGCGATTGTGCAGCGAGTGCTTAATGAAAAAGTCGACGGCAGCCAAACGCGAACCGATTGGCTGCGGCGCCCATTGTCCGACGATCAGCTGCGATATGCTCTGGAAGACGTTGACCATGTTCTGGAGATCTGGCGGCGACAAACCAAATGGCTCAACAAGCACGGTCGTCTGGAATGGGCCGACGACGAAATCAATCGCATGATTGATGACATCGCTCGCGACGATTCAACGGCCGCATGGCACAAAATTTCGGGCACACATAAGCTCAGCCGCCGAGAACTCGCCATCGTTCAAAAGCTGGCGGCCTGGCGTGAAGAAGAGGCGGCCTCGCGAAATCGACCGGTTCGGCGCATACTGCGCGACGATCTATTGATCGATCTTGCTCGTCGAAAACCCAGGACCGTTCAGCAGGCACTCGCGACCCGTGATCTGAATCGACCGGAATACAAACGTCGGCTCGACGACATTGTCAAAGTGATTGCGGAAGCGGGCAATGTTCCGGACGAAGAACTTCCGAAGAAGCCACGGAATCGAAGGCAGGAAGCGACTTCGGACGAACAGGTGATTTCAAAATTGCTCTCACTGTCGTTGTCGAATCGTTGTGCCGAAATGGATATTTCGCAGACGCTGGTTGCCAACAATAAAGATCTGGCGGAACTGGTTCGATACCACCGATTCAGTCAAAACGGAAACGGCACACCGCGGATTCTCGATGGCTGGCGTCAGGACGTTTGCGGCCAATTGCTACTGGACGTCATGGACGGCAAAGTTGGTTTCCGAGTTGCTGCGGCTGGTTCTGACACGCCGCTGGAATTCCAATACAATGACGGCCGATAGGCTAACGTCCTTGTTCCGAGTTGGATCTGAGTGTCATTCTTCAGTGGACATTCCGTGTCGAATATTGGATATTCGTTGAATGCTGTCGAACGAATGACGTCATGTGTTTTGCGGCAGCAGCAAGCCGCCGCAACGTTCTAAGTACCACAGGGTATCACTATGTTGAATTTGACCAGCAAGGGCACTGCACACACTTGTGACGGAACCACTCGTCGAGACTTTCTGCAGGTTGGTAGTTTGGGAGCTGCCGGGTTATCGATGGCGCAATACGCTGCTGCCAAAGAAGCCGGAGCCGTGAAGCCAGGGCACGACGAGAAATCGTGCATCATGATCTTTAACCTGGGCGCACCAAGTCAGCTGGACACCTTCGATATGAAACCAGACGCGCCGGCAGAAGTTCGCGGTCCATTTCGTCCCATCGATACCAAAGGCGAATTTCAGGTTTCCGAAATCCTGCCGAAGCATGCGGAGATTGCAGACCATTTTTCGCTTGTGCGTTCGTGTCATCACACGGGAGCGGCCGTTCACGATGCTGGTTGGCAGATGATGCAAACTGGTCGACAGTTCAGCGGCGGCGTGAACACACCCCATGCAGGCGCCGTGTTGAGTTTCCTCAAAGGCCGTCGCACGGATTTGCCGCCCTTCGTCGTGCTTCCAGAAACCATGGGCCGCGGCGGCGGCAACCTACCCAACGGCCAGGCGGGCGGATTTCTCGGCAAATCGCATGACCCGTTCGCACTGATGGCGGATCCTTCCAAGCCAAACTTTCAGGTCCCGGACCTGCTGCCTCCCCAAACGATGGGAGAAGCTCGATTGAATCGCCGTCAGAAGCTACGTGATCTGGTCGACCAAACGGTGAAAGACTTTGAAGCAACAGAGAACGCCGCGTTGCTGGATGAAAATTTTCAGGCCGCCTACCGCCTGATGACAAGCACGCAGGCACGGGACGCGTTCGACCTGACAAAGGAATCCGAAGACACGCGAAAACGCTACGGCATGAATCGATTCGGCCAGTGTTGTTTGTTGGCTCGGCGACTTGTTGAGTCTGGTGTTCGTTTCGTGACCATCAACACCTTCTTAACAGTGTTTGGCGAAGTGACCTGGGACATTCATGGATCGAAACCGTTTACATCGATCGAAGGTATGAAGAATATCGTCGCTCCGATGTACGACCAGGGATACTCGGCATTGATCAGTGACCTGCACGATCGCGGTTTGCTTAAAGACACCATGGTCTGCAACATTGCAGAATTCGGCCGCACACCGAAGGTGAACCCAGCTGGCGGTCGGGACCATTGGCCACAGTGTTTCACAAGTTACTTTGCGGGTGGCGGTGTAAAAGGTGGTCAAGTTGTCGGAGCAAGCGATCCGATCGGCGGCGTGCCTGCCGATCGCCCGGTTCAGCCTGCGGATATCATCGCAACCGTCTTTCACGGTCTGGGCCTGGACGTTGAGTCACACCTACCGGGCCCGGCCGGTCGACCGTTTCCGCTGGTGGACTTCGGTCATCGTGAAATTCACGAACTGTTTTAAGTTGGCTTAAGTCCTGCCTGACGGGGCTTTCTGTCTCAACCTCGAAGCTATCGGGAGACATTTGCATCTGGCTTAGGATTCAACGTTTACGTCGAATCAGTATTCGGCCTTCGGCGGCTGTAGTTGCTGCACTGCGTGATTTGCTGTGCAACAATTTCATTACTGGCGTCAGTACCAACGAACGAGAGCGAGGCGTTCTGGACGCTGATCTCCAATCGTTAGTGGCAGGACTCTGTTCGAAGCCATGAAGGTGAGGGACGTTGTCCGGTTTCCTCAGTTTCCAGCCTCACTTGTAGCAATGTACGATCTTTTGCGCGTTCATGATGCGCGATTATGAGATGCTTGAGCTGTTTGGGCTGGAGCCGTTTCGCGCAGTCACTGTCATCGTTTCGACTACCAGATTCAGCATGCTTCCGGCATAGTTTGAGCTGTTCCAAACGCACTTTAGCGTGTCCGTACGGGACAACACTGCGAACCGCTCCTTGGCCAGTTAGGCACTGAGTTGCCCATATCGAGCTGGGGCGGCAGCTGGATGACTTAACCAGCTCAGACTCAGCGACGGTTGCGGCAAATGCGAAAGCCCACACTTGCCAGTCGGGCGTTATCCACGGCGTTATTCACAGAGATTTCTCGGGCAAACTTTGCGGTCTTGGGCTTGCACAGGCTGTCAATGCGATCTTCGTACGATCCGCCAAGCAACTTCCAGCCTGTCACATGGCTTTTTTTCCAGCGGTGGTCGGATTCAACCGTCCATTCCCAGAGGTTTCCGTATGTGTCGAACAGCCCGTTGTGATTTGGGAGTCTTTTTCGGGATGGCTGTAGTGTTGCCGTTGTTCTTACGGACCAGCTGAAGATAGAGGCCAACTCTGGCGC
>CAYZYB010000696.1:0-3594 GCA_964481505.1 uncultured Planctomycetaceae bacterium
AACAGTCAACAAGCTATTACCCAAACTCGTCATTGTGTAACTGAGGCTTGCCCTGGAGTTCTGTCAGGGCACACAGGAATCAAAAAAACGAATTTCTCCTGGCACGTGGTCCGAGTGACCCCGCTGACGATGCCGTGCGTCGCTGGAGGCAACTGGAGAAACTCCCAGTGACAACAACGAACATACTGATACTCGGCTGCATGCTGTCGCAGCCGGCGGCGGCGCGCCCAACAAGCTATTTCGAAATCCGGAAAATGGTGGCATGTGGTTATCGTTTCTGATGGATGGCGATCAGAAAGCTGAGTCGGAAAAGTTTCGGTCCGCGACGCCCGGGGAATTTATTGACAAGAATGATCCACCGTTCTTCTGTTACAGTGGCGCAACGGACCTAATCGTCCCGCTGAACCGGACGAAGCCGCTGCACGAACAACTAAAGAAAAATGGTGTCGCCAGCGAAATGCACTTAGTCATAGGAGCCGCGTACGGGCTGGCAGCCATCAACGATTCTGCTTTAAGCAAAGCCTTCCATTTTCTGAATCAGCAGCTTTCGGATTAACGTAACATCGCAACAGCCCCGAATCGATCGACGCCTGTGTCGGTTAACTGATCGAGAAACCGAAGAGGTGATCTCGCCCTTTCGCCTACGAAATTGACAACTTCTTCATAAGTGCACGTTGAAGCACCTAATCTGCGGAAGCGACTGGTGCGACACGACCTTCGTTGACAAACAATGGCCAACGCGATGCGTATTTGAAATGCCGTGTCCGGATTGTCTCACTTGCTGAAATCCCACGGCTTCCCCGCGAATTTCCGTACCCACGGCACGTTTGGGTGTGCAAAGAGCGAGATTTCTTTGTACCGTTCCGCTCTGTTCTGTGTCCAATCACGAACCACCTGATTCACTCCCCCGCGTATCGTGAGATAACACGAAAGGTTCCAGGGGCGTAAACACAGAGGATCAGAAACAAGCCCTCGTAGCTCAGCTGGATAGAGCGTTGGATTCCTAATCCAAAGGTCGTGAGTTCGAATCTCGCCGGGGGTACTTTTTGTTGTGCGTTGTTGCGTCAGGCGAATTCCCGCTTGCTGGCATTGGGACGGAGTTGAGATGACTCCGGTGCTGTTGGCGACAGCCGGACGCTGCTAACGGTCAATCCGAGTGACGATGTCATCCCGGTCGTACACGACTACCACCGGCCAGGATCTGAAGTGCTGGGAGAGTGAATTTCGGTACCACTGTGGCTCACCGTGGAACAGGCCACTGACCGCAGAATCGGCCCATGATCTAAAATAGTCGATGGGGCCTCCGTACATTTCACCAAAAACAGTCGGCTCTCCTCCGCCCACGGGCCAGCCGGTTTCGTATGCGTACTTTGCTTCTCCCAGCAACGCGATCACTTTCGACTTGTGATCTCCCACCTGAACCTGAGCCGCCTGGCTTCGAAGAAAAGAAGATCGGTTAAGCTGCGAAAAGCACATCAGACCGGCAGCAACGATCACGGTAGTGAGAATCAGAATCATGAGTCGCCGAAGCGTCTTTGATTCGCTGGTGGTGTCTGACATGTCTGATGCCCCTGGGATGCTACAGCCCTTTGCGTTCGCGGTAGTCGAGTTGGCCTCGCCAGCCGAGTTTGCGGTGCAGTGTGCCGTAGTAGCTGTGGCCTGGAAAGCGGACGAGCTTGAAGGTTGCGGCCGCTCGGCGAACGACGATGCGGTCCTGTGAAGTCAGTGGGCGATTGATCTGCCCGTCGATCACCAGCATGACGCCATCCGGTGCATCCGGAACTGTGAGAGCGTAGGTACGTTCTGCGGAATCGACGATTGGTCGGACCGTCAGCGTGTGTGGACAGATCGGCGTGATACTGAATGCCTGAAGATCCTGGCGAAGAATGGGGCCACCGGCAGACAGGTTGTGTGCTGTGGATCCGACGGGCGTACTGACAATCAATCCGTCGCAGCTAAATGTGGTTACGGATTCGTCGTCGATCTCCAGATGAATGTCGAGCATTTTCAGCGAACCGGCTGCGGTGATCGTGACTTCATTGAGACCCAGATCTGTCTGCACCGTACCGTTAGGCAGGTGATGTTGGCATTCAAACATCAAATGTTCAACGACGCTGTATTTTCCGTCCTTCAACTTCTGCAGGTTGTCACAGAATTCTTCCGGCGTCATGTCGGCGAGAAAGCCAAGTCGCCCAAGGTTGATGCCGACGATCGGCACCTGTTGAGCTCCCAGCTGACGGCACCCACGCAGGATCGATCCGTCACCACCGAGGACCACGACAAGGTCCGCTTCGACCTCCCCGATTTCTTCACCGCGCGAAAACGCGCCAACGATTTTAACGCCGGGAGATGCTTCCAGCCTTGGCAAAAGCTTTGCCCAGGTTTCGAGCACTTCCGGACGATCGCTGCCGGTGAGCACAATGAGTTTTAACAGTGGATCAGGCATGACATTGTTTGAATGTAGATTTCGCTTGTTATCAGAGCCGTTTGACTTCATTCGATCGTGTTTGGCAGCAAAGCAGATCACCGAACGATCAGGCAGAAACCCTGATCATCAACGACTCGAAGTGAAAACGAAAACCGATGGCGGAGAAGACCGTCACGGAATTCCCAGCAGTGGTTTAATGAACAAATACGTACCGGCGGTAAACAGCGGCACGCCGACAAGATTCAACAGGATACCGTATCGTACCATTTCGCGCACCTGGATTCGTCCGGAACCGAAGACAATCGCGTTTGGCGGCGTGGCGATCGGCAGCATGAAGGCGCAGCTTGTCGCCAGAGTGGCGGGAACGATCAACATTCGCGGGTCAACATCTAAGGCGACACAAATGGCACACAGAGTCGGCAACAATGTGCTGACCGTCGCGACGTTGCTGGTGAATTCTGTGAGGAATGTCATTAGCAGGCAGACGACTGCAATGACGAGCCACATCGGCATGCTTCGCAGCGGTTCTTCCAGAGCGCCACCCAGCCATTCGGAAAGGTGTGTGCTGCCAAAAGCGCCGGCCAGCGCAAAACCGCCGCCGAACAGTAACATAATATCCCATGGCAGCTTTGAAGCCGTCGGCCAGTCCATGAGTGGCACCGACTTTCCGGATGCGTCACGCGTGCCGGAGGGAATGCAGAACAACAACACGGCCATCAGCATGGAAATGGTCGAGTCGTTTACAAAACCAGTCAGCTTTTGTGGATCAGGCGACATTCCCAGCAAAGTGAACCATGATTCCGACAGCTCTGACCAGCCTGGCAGAATAGTCATCGTGCCAATCACCAGTGGCTTACGAAACACCCACAGCAAAGCAGTCGCGACAAAGATCACCAGCATGCGAACTTCTGCGGCAGTGGGTTTGCCGAGGTTCACCAAACGCTGTTTCAGTTCCAGCTGCAGAGACTGATCATGCTGAGTGGCCTTCGGCAGTTTTCTGGTGAGTACCCACCACGTGATTGCCAGATAGATCGCTCCCATGGGAATGCAGGCGAGCATCCATTGCGCGACGGAGATTTCCGGAGCGTCGGGGAACTGTTCGCGGTAAATGCCGACAGCCTGATTGTTTGTCGGTGTGCCAATGATCGTCGTGAGTCCTCCAATAC
>CAYZYB010000697.1:0-3593 GCA_964481505.1 uncultured Planctomycetaceae bacterium
GCATTCCTGTTGTGAATGCAGGCAATTCGCCCGTCAGTACGCATGCTGACTCTCGCTTCGTCGTTCGCGGGCGCCTGAAAGTTCCCGCAAAGGTCTATTTGGGAATTCACTCGTCCTATAACAATGGAGACTTCGCAGGGAAATTTCGCGGCGATTTGGGAGACAAACAACCCGTTACGGAAATCGATTCGGATGGGCGGTTTGAACTATTTTATCGTCTTAGCGACTTCTCACTCGACCCCTGCGTGCTGGACCGAAAAGACGAACTGGCAAAGCAACCAGATGGCCTGATACTCAATGAAATCTGGTGTTTTACTCACACCAGAGAACTCTCAGGGCTTGAAGTGACGGAAGTCGAACTGCTGCCTCCCGGCGATTAGCACAAAACAGATAACGCGGCCACAGTTGCGACGATCTTTGCGATAAATGAACGCCACCCTCTTCCAGATTTTACAGAAATTCGACCGATGAAAGTTCCCCACCGCGGCTTTACGCTCATCGAGCTTCTTGTTGTGATTGCGATCATCGCCATTTTGATTGCGTTGTTATTGCCAGCGGTGCAGCAGGCCCGCGAGGCCGCTCGGCGCACTCAGTGTAAGAGCAATCTGAAACAGATCGGGATCGCTCTTCACAACTATCACGACGTCAACAATTCGTTTCCGCCTTTCTTCATCAGTCGCACGGGAACACCGTCTCGCATTGCCGATGCGGACAAAGGAGCGAACTGGCTGGTGTTCTTACTGCCGTACGTCGAACAGGCGCCGTTGTACAGTCAGTGGGATTTTGACATACCGGCAAACCAAAATGCCGGACGTTCAGAAAATCTGTCGGTGGTTAAATGTCCAACCGATCCACAAAGTGATGGAGCCCCCTGTAGTTATGCAGGCGGCGGTTGGGCTCGAGGAAACTACGGCATGAATGTGTCTCCCTGTCAGCACGGAGTCGACGATAGCGGAGGCATCGGATCTGTAAACAAAGTGGTTCGCTTTCGAGACATCACAGATGGCACGTCCAACACGGTTGCCGTTGATGAGCTTCGAGGTGGACTTAACGATCGCGACCTGCGAGGAAGCTGGGCGATGCCGGGACTTGGTTCAGGAACGGCCGCAATGTTTAACGACGCGAGTGCGCCGAACAGCAAACTGCCGAACTCCGATGATATGGAAAACTGTGCCGTAGCGGGTTTGCTGGGCATTCCTCCAATGGGTTGCTTTGACGCTTCGTCGACCGGACAGATGACGGCTCGCAGTCTGCACACCGGAGGAATTCAGGCCATGCTGGCAGATGGTTCGGTTCGGTTCATTAGCGAAAATATCGATTTTTCAACGAACCCTTCCGGTTGTGGACCGGTGAACGAACGTGGTGTCTGGCAGAAGATTCACACAAGAAACGGTGGGGAGGTCGTCGGTGAATTCTGATCTGCCGACAATTTCGCACCGCTGCCTGGCTGCGATCCCGCTCCGCTGCACACAGCTTTCGTTATGGCTGCTCGCGCTGATCGGATGCGGGACCAGCGTGCCGGAACTGTCTGCCGTGAAAAAGCAGATGGCTGCAGAACAGACAGCCGTCGGTGCTCCGGTGATGAATGGCGTGGGCATGATTCTGGTTCCAGTGCCTGCGGGTGAATTTCTGATGGGAACTCCCAAACCGCAGCCAAAGAAAGGAAAGAAGGCAGCGCTACCACCGGGTTCTGAAGGAGAGTTGCCGCAACACAAGGTGAAAATCAGCCGCCCGTTTTTCGTCAGCATTTACGAAGTGACACAAAGTCAGTATCAGCAGGTGATGGGCGAATCGCCATGGAAGGGACAACCGCTGACGACCGAGGGGACTCATGTTGCAGCGTCATACATTTCGTGGGATCAGGCCAACGACTTTTGCAAAAAACTGAGCGAGCTGGAAAGCACGACTTATCGGTTACCGACTGAAGCTGAGTGGGAGTATGTGTGTCGAGCAGGGACAGATTCGCCATTCTCGTTCGTGGCCAAAGGCGACGTGATTGGTGACCACGCGTGGTTTGGTCAAAATGCTTACAAAGACGGCCAGCAATACGCGCACGCTGTCGCGCAGAAGCAGCCGAATGGGTGGAGCCTGTACGACATCCACGGTAACGTCTGGGAATGGTGCTCCGACTTTCATGGCCCGTATCACCAGCGCGCGAAAAACAGCGCCGGAAAACCGATCGTCGACCCAGGCGGTCCGGAGAAAGGTCGGCAGCACGTGTGGCGCGGTGGAGGATTCGCGGATGACGCCACGAATCTGCGTTCAGCGTGCCGCGGTAGCTACGGTCGAGTCGGCTATCGTCCTGAATTCATGGCAGGCTTTCGCGTTGTTCAGGAAATGCAGGCGAAGTGAACATGAATGCTTCAAAAGTTCGTTGTGGTCTTCCATGGATTCAGAGACCGGCTGCCATCCCGAAAACCATGGCCGTAGTGAACTTCTTCGCACAATGTTTGGTTTCTGCTGTTCTGGGGGGAGGAACCGCACTGGCAGAATCCACTGTTTCGCGGCCAAACGTTCTGTTCATCGCTGTCGACGACCTGAACGACTGGGTCGGCTGCCTCGGCGGACATCCCCAGGCAAAGACTCCTAACATCGACAAACTTGCTCGCAATGGGGTTCTCTTCGAGCAGGCCCATTGCGCCGCTCCACTTTGCAGCCCGTCGCGTACTGCGATTACGACGGGGCTAAGGCCGTCAACGACTGGAATCTACGACAACCTGAACTGGTTTCGTGATTTGCCGGAGTACAAGCATTGGGTGACGCTGCCTCAGTGTTTCCGAAAACATGGTTATCTCGCATGGCGCGAGGGGGTCGGGAGTCTTTTTCGATCAAGCGACAGGCAAAGAACGGCGACGGTTACAACGAAAAACACTCCCGACCCCTTTCTGCCTTTCCAAGCACTTCGACAGCCATTTCCCCGGCCAGAAACTCAAAGCGACCACGAATCCACTCCCGACGATGTTCGCAGTTTTTACCGGTGATCGAGACTATTCCGCACAGGAATCCTCGACGCACACACCGGTTGATGCAGTGAACAACGCTGATCTCATAGTCCGGACAACTCTCTGCTCGACTCAAACGTTCCCATATCTCAGCTCCCAAAATCCCCTTTGATCGCTGCAAACTACCGAAACACACCGAATTGAGAACGATAGGTGGGTGGCATCAGTTAATTCTCATTAATCACGCTCTCCTCGAATCCGCAAGGTAAGCAAATCTGATAGCAATATGAAATGCCGGGGGAGATTGGTATGCAATGCACAAGAATCATTCAGGCAATGGCAGCACTGGCGTTTTCTCTACAGCCAGTCACCACATCCTCCCATTGTACGTTCGACTCAAACTTAGTCAGCGTGCTTGTGGCGTCACGACGAATCCCGCCGGGCGGATGGCTTGGTGAATCGAACACTCACTTTGTGCGTTTGCACAAAACGGACGTCATGGCTGACGCTGTCACGTCGAGAACGGAACTGGAACTGGAATCGAAAGCAAGCAAGGTTGACCTGGCTGCGGGCAACCAAATCACATTCAGTATGCTGCATGAAGTGGGCCACCGCCACTTACGTAGGCCATCACCATTTCCTGCCAACGTC
>CAYZYB010000698.1:0-3591 GCA_964481505.1 uncultured Planctomycetaceae bacterium
TCCTACGAGTCAGTACGTCGTGGGGTTGGGCAACGTGGCGCAGAGCATGGCAGGAATACGACAATGACGCAAAAACGCTTCTTGAACGTGTGCGGCCCTGCCGCAAGGAATTCGATTTAGATGGCCATTCATTTCACTTCGAAGAACTGGAACGCAACGTAACGGGCGATCTCAGGACGTGGGCTGTCCGCTGGTATGCGAGCATATTCCTGAATGACGGACTCTGCCTATACCCGCGTCGGACACTGGTTCGCAATCATGGCTTCGATGGCACCGGCGCCAACTGTCACGACGACACCACAGACTATCACAGGCAACTGCGACTGGCCGATTCCTGCGACGTAGCGAAACAATCGCTATGTGAACACCCAACATACCTGAAGTCGATGCAACAGCATTTCGACCACCTGAAGCGACTATGGTCGGGCACGCGACTTCGTGACCGAATCTTCAGAAGAGTAAAGTCTCTCTTCACGCAATGAACAGTCAGCCTGTAGGCAACGTCAAAAACTATTGGAGACAACTTTACCGCAACCAATGATTAGACTCTTCACATCCTTCTACGCCGAGTCCAATCCGACTCGCCAGAAAGAAATTCTGGAGTGTCTGGAGCGTAATCTAGCGTTGCCCGAAATCGACGAAGTCTGTCTGCTCGTGGAAAACACAGCCGCACCACTTGAGCACTCCAAACTAAAGACAAGACCAACAACGAAGCGACCGGAGTATCGTGACATGCTCGACTGGGCAAAAGAGGAACAGCTTGGCCCGCTGGACCTCTCTATCGTCTGCAACAGTGACATTTACTTTGATTCAACGATCGCAATTTTTGAAACCCAATTGCGACCAAATCAATGTGCGGCGCTTTCCAGATGGAACGTCAATCCCGACGGTTCGGCAAGTTTGTACTTTCACAACGACAGTCAGGACACCTGGATTTTCTCCGGAGCCATTCGGGAGTTCGTCGACACCTACCCAATCGGCGTCCCTCGATGTGACAATCGGATCATGCACGAACTTAGAACTGCTGGCTACCATGTTATCAACCCATCCCTGTCTGTGAAATCCTATCACCTTCACGCAGGCGAGCGCGAAGCGTATGGCCATGAAAACCAGGGGTGGTTCGTCGACCCTCCATATGGATATCAATGGCCACACAATCTCTTCTCGCTTCCCGGGACTTTGTTCAACAATCTCTTCAATCGGCAGCGGCGAGTAAGATGGCAACTGAACGTTCGCCAAATCAAGACATCCCTTCCTGGACGAATTTGCTGCAGGATTGCGAGCATGCTGAAATCATCTACGCCAGCGGCCCAGTAGAAACACGAGCAAGAATCAAAACGGCACATTGCTAGTGAAGCAGCTGACTTTACCCCCACGCGCACCAGCTCATTTTGCTCGACATCACGTATCAGCTTTGGTCCCTTTTGCCGCGGAGTGAATTCGTATTACTTAAAGATGACATCGTCAACATTCAAATATGATCCAAAATTCCATGGCACCATCCCAAAGGTGCCAACAGAACAGAATCGGCCACTTTGGAGCGTCGTTATACCGACGCACAATTGCGCTGAATACCTGCGTCTCGCCCTTAGCTCTGTCCTGCAGCAGGATCCAGGCCCGGACCTGATGGAGATCATCGTTGTCGATGACCACTCTACGAAAGATGATCCGAAACGCGTTATTGACGACTTGGCGGGCGACCGCGTACGCTTTATTCGACAGAGTCAGAACGTCGGGAAAGCCCGAAATTACGAAACCGGAATTGCTGCCAGCCGCGGTCAACTCGTTCACCAGCTCCATGGCGATGATCGCGTACACGACAAATTTTACTCTTCGATGAAGTATTGCTTTGACTCGATACCGGAAGCCGGGGCCGCGTTTTGCGAATCCGAATATATCAATGCAAACGGCGATGTCGTTGGCCGCACAGGCAAGGAGCGGGATACAACGGGGCTGCTGAAGAACTGGCTCGAACAACTGGTCATCAGCCAACGTATTCAAACTCCGGGAATTGTTGTTCGCCGCGGCGTCTACGAACAGCTCGGGGCTTTTGACCGTCGCCTGCCCAGCTTTGAAGATTGGGAAATGTGGATCCGAATCGCAACGACGTATTCTTTTGCGTTCAACGCACAGACGTTAGCGCAGTACCGAGTCTATCCGGAGAATACGACCAACAAGAGCCTGATTTCGGGCAGGCGTGCGCATACTTTGAACACTACATTGAAAATCGTCGATTCATATCTACCTTCGGAACTGCTCGCCAGATGCCGAAGTAGTCGGTCCAGAGAGTTGGCTCAATATCTCACCCAGTGCATTCCAGCTGTGGTAAGCCAGGCAAGTTTCAGCGGCTGGCTGCGGCTCTGCTCAGCAATTCTGGGGCACCGATTTAGCTTGCGGACTCTTTACCGTATCCTCCGGTTTACGTTTCCCTTTAGAGCACAAAAACAGGGATAGAGATGAATTCCGTAGCCTTCGGCACTAACCCGCCGTCAGGCTTTGTATTCGCAGGCAAGACGATCAGCAGTGAAAACTCACAAAAAACTTCAGGTCCGACTGATTTCCCCTTGGAAAAAATCAGTGGAAACAGAAACAGCGATGTTTTCGACAGCTTTGCCGACAGAACAAGCTGACGCACTGTTGTGCGACTGGGCCCCACACCCGGAGCTATTCACTTTTCCACGACGAAAAGCTTGGTATTGCTGCGAGCCACAGTGCCAATTTAATTACTTGGAGCAGGGCACCTGGCCGAATATCCGCAAACAACTCGCACCTGAAGAATTCCTTTTCCACGGACATCCGGATCCTCGATTCAGAGTTCCCCACACGACTCACTTCGGTCCTCTGGAACCGAATACGAACAGGAATCGTCAGGACAGAGCAATCGCCGTCGTCTCCAATCATGGCGGATATCCGTGGAAACGGCATCCAGACATTGCCTATCGAAACCGGGTGGTGTCACATCCCAACATCGACCTATTCGGGCGATCCAGCTGGAATCGGTATCGTAAGAACTGGTACTCCTGGCCGAAGGCACCTTCAAACTACAAGGGAGAAATTCCTGGTGACTGGCCCGCCGAGGAAAAAAGAAATCTCCAGGCCAGTTACAAAGTCGCTGTTTGCCTGGAAAACATGAATGAACCCTACTACTTCACAGAAAAGTTCGTCGAAGCTGTCATAGCAGGGTGCATACCAGTCTATCGTGCACACGAAACAGTAAGAGACACGGTGCTTCGCGGTGCAGTGTGGGCGGAAGCGTCCAGCCTTGCGTCCAAACACCCAACGACAGTAGCGTTGGAAATGGATTTGGTGCGGGTCCAGAAAGCCAATCTCCAATGGCTAGAGTCAAAAGCACTCGGCGACACACACGCGAAAATAGTGTACTCGAAAATCGCGTCAATTCTTTGCGAATAACAAGGGTAGTTTCACATGGATGAGCAGCAGCGCGCTGATCTCGCAGTTTCCTGCAATGACTGTGCGGTAATCCCAAAAGTAGAGCAGGCAGGCGAGGTTCAGGAGGTGGATGGGCACGAAGTGCAGGTAATGCACAACGGGGTCCGGACCTACGCCGACAGCCACTACGGTTCCTACAAC
>CAYZYB010000699.1:0-3587 GCA_964481505.1 uncultured Planctomycetaceae bacterium
ACACAAAAAAGGTGGTTGGTTAATGCGTCTGGATGGCTACGGTTCGCACCTGAGTTCGTCAGCTCAGGTCCGCGAAAGAACATCGAATGATCACAGACGCAACGAGTCAGCAGGAACGCACGATGCCCGTCGATAAGTCCGGAAGTCGAATTCGCCAGATGTTTGGGGAAATTGCCGGGCGATACGATTTCATGAACCACTTTCTGTCCGGCGGAACTGACATCTACTGGCGCTGGCGGACGGTACGGTTGGCCAAACCCGATGGGACGTCCCCGATTCTGGACGTTTGCACGGGCACCGGCGATCTGGCATTTTCGTGGCGCAAAGCAGCAGCCGACGGAACTTCCGTTGTCGCGACAGATTTCACTCACGGCATGCTGACACTGGCCGAAAAGAAGCGTAACACTCGCGACGTCGTGTTCATGGAAGCCGACACTCAGGAACTGCCGTTCGACGACGACACGTTTCAGATCGTGTCCGTCGCTTTTGGGCTGCGAAACGTTTCCAGCACCATTGGCGGGCTGGAAGAAATGACTCGCGTGTGCAAGCCGGGCGGTCGCGTTGTGGTCCTGGAATTTTCGCTGCCCGACAATCGATTGTTGAGTCGTGCGTATCAGTGGTACTTCCGCAACATTCTGCCAAAGCTGGGACAACTGCTGGTACGAAACCGTCAGGCGGCTTACGAGTATCTCCCGCAATCGGTTTCTGAGTTCCCATCAGGAAAACAGCTGACAGAAATCATGGAAGAGGCTGGTCTGGAGAAGACATCCTTCAGCAAACTGACTGCCGGAATTGCGACGGTGTATATCGGCCACAAACCGGAACTTCCCTCAGGATAATTGGCGCCCGATACCTGCTTTCGAATCGGCGGAATTCCGAGTTTCGAAAATTGACACAGGGTAGCCTGCCCCGCCATTCTCAGCATTGCCGTACTTTCGGTGATCGTGTTTTGAGAACAAAGGGGAAACGGAAATGTCTCTGCGATTCAAGATTTGTCTTACAGCGTGGGTTGCCGTAGTAGCAGCGGCAGCGTGTCAAAATCAGGTTTCAGGCCAGGAACTGACGCCGGTACCGCTTGCGGCCGACGAAGCTCAACAGATTCCCAAACCAGTGGTGGAAGACGCTCCTCCGATCCCCGAAGCTGGTGCTCGTGTCAAAAACACGGCCAAACCACCGCTTCTGAAGCCCGAGCCGGTCATGCAGCCAGCCCCCGCCATTCAGCCGAACAATGTTCTGCACCCGGAACCTCCCCCAATGGCTGTCGCAAAACCGCAAGCGCCTGCGTACCCGGTCGAAGCAATCGATGATGCCAACTGGCAAATGACTATTCGTCCGGCATTGAAAGCCCGTCCCGCTCAACGAGCCGTTCATGCTCCAGCCGCTGAAGATTGCGAAAGCTGTCCGCGTTTCGATAGGAATGAGTACACTCGGATCTACAATTCCATTCCGTTCAACAGAGCGGAGTACAACGTGAACCCGAACTATCGTCATGATTCGGCTATGGAAATTCTGACAGGAAATGCTCGCCACCAGACGACCGTTCGCCACAGCACGACACGATCAGCACCCCAACCGGCTGTAGCAGTTCCCGCAGACATTGGCGTCGCCAATCCGTCTCGCTATGGATACCTGCGACCTGCGCTGCGACTGAACTACTACAAGTATTTCCCGTCGCTGAACCCATACATCAATCGGAATAATCTGAGCGGTGCATTCTAAGGTGAACTGTGGCCGGGAATGAGTCCGGCTGCCGCAGGATATTCTCAACCTGCAATGGAAGCACAAAACGCCGTCGTCCTGGCCCCTGGGACGGCGGTTTTTTTATGCAGAGTCTGTGCAGCCGAACGTTAACTCTTACTGAATCTCAATTGGCGCATCAGCTGGTTGTCGGACAAGCTTTGTGCCTGAACCTGCGGCGGTTTCCGCAGACATCGCCGCAGCGGCTGGTCCAAAATACATGTAGTTGGCGCTACCGGAACTTTGTTTTGCCGCGGGCGGATTTTTGGTCACCTGGGCCGCATTCTTCCTGTTCATGGCGTCCGTGATTTCGGCAGCTCCGGGCCCAAACACCTGCAGACCACCTGCTGGCTTTGGTGGCGCAGTCCTTCTTCCTGAACTTGCCGCTCCCACTTTCATGAAGTTGCCGCGCGGGGCAGCTTTGGGGATCATGGGGGTTTTAGCGCTGCTGTTGCCGGGCAGAGGGTTTCCAGCTGCATCCCACTCGCGCGTCTGCGTGGCGGGAGTCACTCGCATAGAACCCACTTCATCCTGGAATTGCTCGTGAATCGCATGTCTTACAGGACTGTCCGCTTCATCGAAATCGGCCAGAGATGCTTGATGGACGCCGGACCCGCTGGTACCGAAATCAGTCTCTGCAGAATCTGCCCACTTCGCAAACTGGTCTTCGGAAACGTGTCCGAGTCCTTTTGATGGAGACATGTCGATAGGGCTGGAGACAGTCTCAGTCTCCAGCGGGACGATCTGTTTGTGCCCATCAGGTCGCTGCATTGTCAAATAGGAACCACTGAGCAGCTTTGCCGCGATTTGGCCTCGCAGAGTCTCTCGAATGGCCGTTAGCCGGTGCTCGCCTTCGTTAACCTGAATTTCGTCGACAACCCAATACCCGTGTTCCATCACCAGCTTTGCAGCAACTGGCATGCCTTCGTCGTCAGCCAGTCGTACGGTGGCTCGTTCCTGAGTCACGCGTGTTTCCAGTATCGGCGAGCGTAACTGAAACGGGGTGCTGTTGAACCGTTTGGGAGCAGACTCCAGATGGCTCCACACAAGACGATTGAAGTCAGACGAGCAGGCTTTTTGCAATCGAGTCATGTCGTTCAGCACCCAGGCGTTCGACACTTCCAGAATCGGGATCGCAAGTTCCAGTCGGCTCTTCAGTGAAGTGACCTGCCCCTGAGTGTTTGGGTATTGCACATCGTCGATTTTCAACAGACCGTTCTGGTTGATCAAACTGCACGACACGATCATTCCCGTCGCGTTTTGGAATTCCAATTCTGTTCGATTGCCGATGGAGTGGCTTTCGGTCAGCTTCAGGCCGTCGTCGTAGAACGGCGGAACTTCCAATTGTGCCAGAATGTCTGAGGTCGCTCGTTTCCAGGTGCCTTTGGCGAATTCCGTTGTGGAAATCTGCGACAGGATCTCGTGATCGCGGTCAGCCAGAGCTTTCAGAAACAGAGAAGCTCGGGTGGGAGCCGTAAACACAGCGGACAGAGACCTTTGGCGTTCGCTGCCTTTTTCGTACAGCTTGATATCACGAACCAGGAACCGCGGGCCGGTCGCCTGAAGGTTGTTCATTTCTTTGCGAACAACTTCCGGGATTTCGTCCAGGCGTTCTTCCATGTCCAGACGAACGATTTCTTTGCCCGCCGGAAGCATGAACGTCAACATGTTTTCGTACGCTTCGATTTCGAATTCTGCCGGCACATCTTCCGCTCGCGGCAGAGTAACCATCGACAGGTCGGCCATGTCCAGCGTGGAATCATAGAATTTTTGTGTCGTCAACTCTTTCAGTGCTGTGTCGCTTTCGTTCGCGTAGGCAGTCAGGAATCCATGGACGATGTTCATTGCAT
>CAYZYB010000700.1:0-3581 GCA_964481505.1 uncultured Planctomycetaceae bacterium
CACCGCTTCTCACCGAAGCCAACAAGCGTCGCAACACCAAACAGTTTACCAAAAGGAAACCACGTTGCCAAAGAGGCGGTGTCCGCGGTGTATTCGTTTACAAACTCCCGCAGTCGCGATCGACGAATATGAGCTGTTGGAAACGCTGCGTAAAGAAAACACTGGGTCGCACAACGGAAGGCTATCACAATACGACCCAAAACGGAGCGAGGGAACCAAGGCCAGCCGGTGTTGCCTAACATGGGAGGTGTGCCGAAGTCCTAGCGTAAAAACCATGTTTTGCGGCCGTTGCGCTACGCTGCCGCATTGATCTTCGAACGAGCCCAGCACACGCCTTCGTGGTGAACTTCCAAAAACGCCTCGCCGGACTCGAAGACGACAAAGCTGGCACTGCCACAATTGAATATGCTGGAAGTGTAAGCTGAACCATCGGGATGACGGTCAATCGCGTCCTCCTCGATACGCTCTGCGACTCGTTTGGCATCACAAACGAATTCACCACGCAGATTGTGCCGCAAAGCACGAGCCCCACCATATCAATCAACAGATGATTGTTGCCGGGGTCTTCACGAGGGGCTTCCAGATCCACAAAGTGTGCCAAAATTCAAAGTAGCCGCTCGCAAGCATCGCGGTGATTCCATTCCGGGACACGAAAATGGACAAAACTTTTTACCACTTGCCCAGAACACTATTCGCGCAAAACTCATACCGACAGGTAGGAAATCGACGTGCGATTGCCTTGGGTGACCGTGGAGTCTCCCACCAGAACATTGTGTCACGGTTCGGCGGTGGCAGCTGTGACGGATGAGAAGAAACACATGCGGCATGCAAGTCGGAGGGCGAAGCTGCGAATGCCGTGGGCCATGAAACGTGATAACGGTTATTAATCATCCGGTCATATTATCCGGGCTTGATCGCATGAACAATCAGGAGTCGTAATACAGCAGGTGCGCTTGCGAATCTGGACGAGTCGAATTAACGTCATCGATAACTCGTCGATTCCTCTGGCCAGGATTTTTCCGTTATGCAATTTCTTTGTCGCAGTCTGATCATTGTTATGGTTTTGAACTCCACTGTGCACGCGGCTGAACATCGCTTCTTTGTCGGCACATATACGCGAGGAGCCAGTGTTAGCGAAGGAATCTACGCGAGCACCTTTAATGATGAGACGGGAGAAATTGCCCCGCCGGAACTTGCTGCGAAGGCTGACAACCCGTCGTTTCTGGCGATGCACCCCACAAAGGCTCTTCTGTTTGCCTGCATCGAAACCAACGACTTTGGCGGTGAGGCAACGGGAGCGGTGGCCGCGTACCACATCGATCGCACTTCTGGAAAACTGACGCTCATCAACCAACAGCCCACGGGAGGCGGTGCGCCGTGTCACGCAAACGTGTATGCCACAGGGCGTTTTTTGCTGGTCGCGAATTACCTTGGCGGCAACGTTGTTGTCTTTCCGATCGAAGACGACGGGATGCTCGCGAACCGTTCCTGCCTGATTCAGCACATTGGTAACGGTCCCAACAAACGCCGACAGGAGTCGCCTCACGCGCATTCGATCAACCTCTCTGCAGATAATCGGTTTGCCTATGCCGCAGATCTCGGTATCGACCGAATTCTGATCTATCGCTTCGACGAGAAACGCGGCCTATTGATTCCGTCAGTTGCTGACTCGGTCGCAGTGAAACCTGGTTCCGGTCCGCGACACTTCTGTATTCACCCATCCGGTCAATTTGCTTACGCCAACAGCGAATTGACGTGTGAAGCGACAGCATTCGCCCGAAACCCGGCAACTGGCGGGCTGAAGGTGCTACAGACAATTTCAACGCTGCCTGAAGACTTCGAAGGGCGAAAAAGCACTGCCGAATGCCTCACGCATCCATCCGGGAGGTTTCTGTACGTGAGTAATCGCGGGCACGACAGCATTGCGGTTTACGCGATTGATGCGCAGTCCGGAGAACTGAAGCGAGTACAGATCGCGAAGACAACAGGTCAAGAGCCGAGAAACTTTGTGTTCGATCCAACCGGTCGCTGGCTTATTGCTGAGAATCAGAATTCCGACACGATCGTGACGTTTGCAATCGATCAAACAACGGGCGAACTGTCGCCGACTGACAAGAAGATCAGCGTTGGCAAACCTGTCTGCATTCGTTTTGAAAGAAAATAATTACCAGGGCCAATCGTAGCCCAGATCAAGGGCCGGTGCCGAATGTGTCAGGCCACCAATACTGATGCGATCGACGCCAGTGCCGGCGATACATCCGACTGTTTCGAGGTTGACTCCACCGGATGCTTCCAGCAGCGTTTCAGGTGACATCATGTCTCGCAAAACGATCGCCTTTTGCAATTCTGATGGCTTCATGTTGTCCAGCAGAACAATCTCGGGCTGGGCTGCCAAAGCATCCTGCAACTGTTCGATGGTGTCGACTTCGATCTCCACCGGCAGATCCAGCGACTGCGTCTTCAGGTAATTACGGGCCGCGTTTACGGCATCCGCGACAGATCGATTTTCGCGAGCCGCAAGGTGATTGTCTTTGATCAGCATGCCGTCGTACAAACCCATGCGATGATTCGTTCCACCGCCACAGCGAACAGCGTACTTATGCAACAGGCGGTAACCCGGCAGCGTTTTTCTTGTGTCCAGAATAGCTGCCTTGCTGCCTTCGACGAGCTTTACAAACTCCGCCGTCCTGGAAGCAATGCCACTGAGGTGAATCAGGAAGTTGAGAGCGATGCGTTCGCCAGTGAGCAGCAGTTGGATTGGGCCGGTTACCGTGGCAACAACATCCCCGGGTTGAACAGCGTCGCCGTCGTTTTGCTTTGATTCGACGATCACCGAATCCGCTGCAGCATTTTCGCGTTTGCAAAGAGCGGCGTAAACGCGTTCGATCAGAATGCCGCCGCTCAGAAAGCCAGCTTCACGCGCTCCGACGTTCACAGTTGCCTTATTTTCGAATGGCACCGTCGATAGGCTGGTGAGGTCTCCGCGCTGTTGCAGATCCTCATCCAGAGCCAAAGAAATAATGGTATCGGCAGAAGCCAGCGTTTCCGGGCTGCAGGTAATGTTCGGCATGGGCATTCGCTACGTAAGACTGATAGGCACCGCAATTTTTTTGCAAGCGTAACAATCTCACGTGCAGCAGGCCAGAGTCAGCCGCTCAGTCAGCAGGGCCCATGGATGCCAAGCTAGCTGACCTGGCGGAATACTCGGATGCGTTACCAGACAATATCGACGGCGGTTCCCTGAAAACGGGTGTGCAAAGCAAGGTGGGCAACGTTCGGCGAAATCACTCGTTCCTGTTCTTCCATCTGGGAGTCGATCGTGCAGTCGTGTCTGCGGTTTGCCTGGAAAACCACAAACTGGTGAAGACTGGACATAAAAGCTGCTTACTTAACGATCTTGAAAAGTGATCTAATCGGCTCACTTCTTTCTGCGGACACGAAAGCGGACAGTCTAATTATTGACGGAAAGGTGTGATCTGGTATGACGGGTTTAGTTGTATGCACTGCGGAACAGCTGCGCGTGAGGCGCCGACGAAGCGAGAAGTTGCCTGGAATCGACGCACTGAAAACCTAAACTGCAC
>CAYZYB010000701.1:0-3578 GCA_964481505.1 uncultured Planctomycetaceae bacterium
CAACTTACAGCGATTTACGCGACCAAAATCAAACGATCGCCCAGACTGCCATACCTATCGCAACATGCATGCCTTAAACAAAAGAGTTGCCGCGGACCTTCAGGGAAACAATGCAAACCCTCGCGCATCAGATTCGTCGATGAACGAAATTTGAGAGACCTTATATTTGTCAACGCGTCTGGTGCAATTAAGGAGAATGCGAACACGCATCCGACGTGGCGTTGGCCAACACGTCCGCTGTCCGTAGCTCTAAGAGTCGATTCTGCCTTTCACTTGTCGCGTTTTGAGACGTCAGAACCCAAAATCATCAAGCGGGCCGATTCACGTCATTCTTGCGTCGTGGTAGAGCAGAATACCGCAAAGATGGGGGGCAACAATAGTTCCTTATTCCGTAACGACCACTTCGCGGTCTACTCCGGCGATCGGGATCTCTGCCGTCTCGCCGTCCGGCCAGTTGACTGAAGCCGACCCGACGATTGTGTTTTTTCCGAGACCGAATGTCAAAGGCAGTTCGGACTGGCTTTGATAGCTGCAGGTAGACATCACTGTGCGAGTAAGCACCGTTTCGTCTGGAAGAGTCACGCGAACAGTAGCACCAATGGCATCTCGATTCGACTTTGTTCCGGTAAGCCTGAATTTCAGCCAGTGATGATTGGTACTTTGATTGTTCCGCAGCAGGCGCGGGCGACCGCCGGATGAAAACAGCAGCAGATCCGTGTCGCCGTCGCCATCAATGTCCGCTCTTGCCGCACCGCGGCCGACCATTGGCCGCGAGAACGAATCGCCAGTGTGTTCTTCCGACACCACCATGAATTCGTTGTCGTACTCTTCGCCACAGTTCCACAGTAGTTGCGGCGGTTGCTCGTAGCGCTGGCTCGCCTGAACTTTTTGAATGTCTTCTTCGAGATGTCCGTTGCAGGCAAAGATGTCGAGTCGACTGTCGAGGTCCAGATCTGCGAACAAAACGCCGAAGGTAAGTTCAGATCTGGTGACGGGACCAATGCCGTTACTGACAGCTTCGTCACGGAACACCGGCGTCGGCAGGCCCGGCGTCTGACACACGTAGAGTGCGGTCATTTCGTTCGCAAAATTGCCGATGGAAATTCCCAGAGCGTCGGAATTTCGAAAACACGCGGCGTCGATTCCCATTGCTCCACGTGCACTACCGGAATTGTCGAATGCTAGGCCGGACGGAGCCGCGTTTTCGAGAAATGTGCCACCTTCCTGATTGATGAGCAGCAAATTCTGGACGGTGTCGTTGGCAATGATCACGTCGAGGCGATTGTCGGAATTAATATCGGCGAACGTCAGCCCGAGTGACTTCGCGAGCGGCTCACCTGTGTTCGCATTCTTCACCTGGATGCCGCTGACCGCCGAAACGTCGGTAAACTTTCCACTGCCGTCGTTTCGAAAAAGTGTCGGAAACGCACCGCGGAATTCTGTAGGGCGACCATATGCTCGCCGCGTGCCGTCGATATTGAACTTCTTTGACAGGTCTTTCTCTCGAGACCATTCGATGTAATGACAAACAAACAGGTCGAGATCCCCGTCAAGATCGTAGTCGAACCAGCCGCAACTGGTTCCCCATTGATCGTCAATTCCAGACACCCCCGCCGTTTCGCTGACGTCCCTGAATTTCCCATAGCCTTCGTTGTGAAACAAATGGTGTTTTCCCACGGCTGTGAAGTACAGGTCAACCAGACCGTCGTTGTCATAGTCGCCGCAGGCCACACCATTGCCGTAGAAGGCTACATCCAGACCGGAACCTGCCGTCACATTCTCGAAGTTACCTGTGCCATCGTTTTCGTAAAGTGCCGCAGTCGGCAGCTTTTCCGGCTGCGGTGTCGTCCACGGCCAGACAGAAGAATTCACACAAACAATGTCCTGGTCACCGTCACCATCGAAATCAAAGAATGCTCCACCACCGCCCATTGTTTCCGGCAGCAACTTTTCACCGGTCGCGCCGTTTTCATGGAGGAAGTCAATGCCGGCGGACTCGGTTTCATCACTGAAGGCGAGCACAGGAATCTTTAGGGGCGGCAGTTCACGATTCTGCGGCAAAACCGTATCTTCTTCATTCACCGGATCCTCAGTTGCGTCCTGCTGCTGCAGGACGAAGGCAATTCCGGCCAATGTCGCCAAAACGGCAATCACAACGCCGGAAATTTTCATCGCCGTGCTGACGACATCATCGTTTTCGGGCGTCTGCTCTTCTGGCTCTGATTCTTTGGTCATACGTCCGGCAGCCGAATTTCGCGAACCCCCAAAGACAAGAGGCAGCATCGTTGTCGCAGGAGGAGTTGCTTGATTGGTCAATCAAACAGCCAGCTTCCTTTAAGTTTTGACCACAGCATCTGCTATAAGAAAGCATAATTGAATAAAGCCAGCTGCTTACAAACGATTACGCACTCCTGACGTCTAATTGCTGGCGAAAAGTTGCCTTCCCACAAACTTCCCCAAAACAAGCAGCCCGGACCACTCAAAATACAGCAATTCCGGAATCACACACGTGAGAAGCCCGGCCTTCCTGGAAGACCCGGGCTTCAGTGTATCAAAATGTCGCCTGCCAGTTAATGAGAAAACCCTGTCCGAGACTGGTTTCGAGCCGTCCTTGCTTTCAAAACCAAGGACGCCCACGAATAAACCAAAGCCCAGCGAGCAAATTTACAACGATAGTCCAAACTCCTGGCAGACCAACGGGACCGTCTTCTCAACCTGCGAATCGCCGAACAGATCGATAACGACACATTTGCAAAGAAGCACACCGAATTCCGCGACCGCCACGTTTCCACTTTGCTACAAATCGAATCGCTCAACGGCTCCCGCGACAAAAACGCCGAGTTAGCATCGAAGGTGTTTGAACTTCCTCAAACCCTTTACGATAAATGGCCTGAGGTGGTACAGGTTTCAGGGACAGGTCATTCTCTTATTTTGAGAGACTGCTGTTCTGTTCAAACTGAGCTGGCGACCTGTAATCAAGGCTGGAGTGTCTGCGTTCGTGAACGTAGTAGCGGATGTATTTCGACATCTCTTTTCTCGCCTCGGACTTACTTTGATAATCGGTCATTTCGACTTCGTTCTTGATCGTTCCGAAGCAGCTTTCCATGAATGCATTGTCATAACAGTTATCGGCACGACTCATCCTTTGTTTGACTTCTGCTCTTCGAAGAAGTGATCGGTATTCGTTGCCAGCGTACTGGCCGCCTCGATCCGTATGATGAAGCAATCCAACGTCAGGTTGACGTTCTTTGATGGCCGAGCGTAGTGCTTTGAGAACCAGTTGCTCCGTCATGTTGTCGTCGAGATGCCAACCAACGATCCGCCTGGAAAACAGATCCATCAGCATCGACATGTAGCAGAACGTACCGTCAGTCAGCGGGATGTACGTGATGTCTCCCACCCAAACCTGATTGATCGTTGTCGGTGCGTCGGCATCGACAACAGGTTCGGTGAATACCCCAGCCGATGTCGGCTGTCTGTTGTTTTCGGAACGAACGACTTCGGCTGAATTGCCTTTAAATCCAGTGTTTTCATGACGTTCGAGACCTTTCGGCGATCACAGGGATGTCCCATTTCCT
>CAYZYB010000702.1:0-3574 GCA_964481505.1 uncultured Planctomycetaceae bacterium
GGGCCGCACTGTCAAGTGAGGGAAGGAATCCTGAAGGAGAACCAGCGTACGAAGGACAAAGCGATCCGTTCGAAGTCATTGCGGTGGCTCGAGACGAAGAAGGCGAATGGGGGAAGTTGCGAGAACAAGCGGCGGAAGATCTGACAAAGGGCCGCCGTGAAAAGGTCTCGGAAGAATATCGCAAAAGTGTCGAAACGTACTTCCGTGTTCTGGCAGAAAGAGCGAGGCGAAAGAAATGATCCGGGACCACAACATACGACAAATTCTGCCTGCGGCTATTCGGATCTGCACCGCTGTTCTGCTGATCGCTACCACGATGCTGTCGCTACAGGCACAGGACACAACGTCCGGCAAAGCAGCAGTGACGTCTCCGTTTCAAAAAGACGAAGTCGATCTTGCTGTCGATAAAGCCATCGCTTTCCTGCTGACTCAGCAAAAAGAAGATGGTTCGATCCAAACTGGCAACCACCAAACAACGATGACCTCTCTGGCCATCATGGCCATGGCCAGCGTAGGAATTCAGCCTGCCGACCCGAGCCCGGAAGGAAAGGCCATGAATCGCGCTTTGAATTTCGTACTGCACAAAGATCGTCAGGACGACAAAGGCTATTTCGGCCAAAAAGACGGCGGACGAATGTACGGCCACGGTATTGTCACGCTGATGCTGACAGAAATGCTCGGAATGAGCACCAGCGACGAACAGGACGCTTTAATTCACGAACGCTGTCAAAAGGCAATCGACCTTATACTGAGCTCTCAAAAGGAGCAAAAACCTGTCAACGACCGTGGCGGCTGGCGCTACAATCCCAACTCACACGACTCCGACCTTTCAGCATCTGTCTGGCAGTTGATGGCGCTGCGATCGGCCAAAAACGACGGTCTTCAGGTTCCGGGTAGTGCCATTCGCGATGCCGTTGGGTACCTAAAGCGATCCTACTCCGTTCCGCTGGATCGCAACGGCCTGCCGGGCGACAAAGCGGGTGGCTTCTGTTATCAAGCCGGGCACCGACACGCGACCTACACGATGACTGCCGCCGGGCTGCTGGCAATGCAGGTCTGCGGCGAATACGAATCGCCGCTTGTCGCTGGAGCCGCCGATTGGCTGCTGGCTCGCCCGCCAAAATGGAAAGAACGCTTCTGCCTCTACGGAACCTACTACTACGCTCAGGGCATGTACCAGCGCGGTGGAGAACACGCGGCGACGGCTCAGCGTCTGGTCCAGGAAATGATGCTCAAAGAACAAAAGGGCGACGGTTCCTGGGAAGCCGCCAACGGCGAAGAACGCAACGCCAGCAAAGTCTACGCAACATCCATGGCCGTGCTCAGCCTGTCGGTGAAGTATCACTACCTGCCGATTTATCAGAAGTGATCGCAGCTTCGCGTGTTTGATTCCCGAGGCGCACCTGTGTTCTTTGAGGATCACGGCCCGCGCACTCCGAGGTGCATCGAAACTTTCACTCCTCCAACCGCGTTACTTCCTGCCTGGTGTGCCCATTTATTCGCGGCAAAGCGTGTGATTAGCTTTTTACGATTTCCGTACCGACGCCGACGTTTGAATAAATTTCAAGCAGCACTGAATGGGGCATGGCGGCGTCGACGATGTGGACTTTTCGCACACCGGCATCAAGTGCATCCAGCGCGGCTTCGACTTTCGGTACCATTCCGCCGGCGATGATTCCATCTGCGATGAATTGCCGCACCTGTGCGGAATCAACGTGAGCGATTCGGGTTTCCGGATCGTTGATGTCGGTCAGGATGCCAGGAATGTCGCTAAGGAAAACCAGCTTTTCAACATTCAGCGCCTGAGCGACCGCGGCAGCGGCCGTGTCGGCGTTGACATTGTAACGATGGCCGTTTTCGTCCAGCGCTATGCTCGGGATAATCGGAATTGTGCCCGTCGAACAGATGCGGCGCAGGACGTCGGTGTTGACCGATGTAACGTGGCCCACGTGGCCAAGATCGACTTCACTGCCGTCCTCTGCTTTCAGAGTGAGTTGTTCTGCGACGAGAACATTCTCTGATTGAAAATGGAGCGCCGTGGCGGTGGCCCCTTTGTTTCGCAGAGCATCCACAATTCCGCTGGAGATCGTTTCGACCAGAACTTTTGAAGCGATGTCCAGAGTCTGCGGATCTGTGAAGCGGCGGCCCTCAACAAATCGCGGTTCGATCCCGGCGTCTGCCATGGCTGCACTGATGGCTTTCCCGCCGCCGTGAACGATGACAGGCCGCATGCCAACCGATGCCATGAACACGATGTCAGTCAGGAGACTGTCGACAGCTTCCGGTTGATCCAGTGTGCTGCCGCCAAGTTTTACAACAACGTAGCGGTCTTTGAACTTTTGGATCCAGCTTAATGCTTCGATGAGAACTTTCGCCTTCTTGATGGCTTCCTGCATGCTGCCTGGGGTCACGTTGGGTTGGATTGAAACGAATCATTGAAATTGAAGGTAACGGCCCTGACGTTGGTTTTGCCACAGCCTGCCTGAGGAGGCGATTCTACGACGGAAGTCTACGGATTCAACGTGAAAGCAACCTGTTGTTGCTTCGAAGTCAACCTGAAACGCAGTTTCTTCGGAATGGCACTGGTTGACAGACGCATTGGAAGTCTGTGGAATCGGTAATCCTGGTCCTGCGTCTGCCCGTTTATTGGTGACTGCCCGATGGTTGATTCTTCGAACTATGACGATCCGGATTATGAACCGGATCCGCTGTTTGTTAACAGTCTACGCGAAGCGAAGTGGATTCTGCTGATGTGGTGCTGTTGCCTGGTCTGGACACTCACGGTATGTCTGAATATGGGGTATCCGAAAGTGGTGAATCCCGAGACCTTTCCGATGATCCTGGGAATTCCTGCATGGGTGGCCTGCGGAATCGCGCTGCCGTGGTGCCTGGCAAATGTCGTTACGTTTGTATTTTGTCTTCGCTATATGACAGACGGAGATCTTGGCGACGACCCTGATTTGGCAGCAGGAAATGTTATTGCGGGAGGCGATCATGCTTGAATTCGTCAGCGCGCGACTTTGTCACTGCCCGACGTTTGCCGCAGCAGGTTCGGCCGCGCTCTTCACCTTTCTGGCGTACACGCTTGCGGTGTTTGGGCTGGCGGCCCTTTCGAGTCGTCTGCTGAAGGACCGTAACTTTCTGAGTGAATATTTTCTGGGCAGTCGAAGCCTAGGAGTCTGGGCATTGGCGCTGACGTTCGCTGCGACCAGCGCTTCCGGCGGTTCGTTTACGGGATTTCCATCGTTGATCTACACGCACGGCTGGGTGCTGGCGCTGTGGATCGGCAGTTACATGATCTTTCCGATCTGTACGATGGGTTTCCTTGGCAAGCGACTCAATCAGGTCGCTCGCAAAACCGGCGCGATTACTGTGCCGGACATTCTGCGCGATCGATTTCAGAGTCCGAGCTTTGCGGTTCTGGCAACTTCGTTGTTGATATTCTTCACCTGCGTCAATCTCGTCGGGCAGTTCAAGGCGGGTAGCATGATTTTGCAAACGCTGCTGGGGGAAAACGCGTTCTACCTTTCTGCACGCGGTTTCGTCGGCGGAATCATGGCCGGTATTCCTATGC
>CAYZYB010000703.1:0-3573 GCA_964481505.1 uncultured Planctomycetaceae bacterium
GTCGTCGTTTGCGATGTCAATCTGCCGGACAAAGATGGTTTTGAGCTACTCCAGTGGGCTCGCGAAAACGCCCCGGAAACGGCCATTATCCTGTTAACAGGTTTTGGCACAATCGAAAGTGCCGTCGAAGCGATCCGCATGGGGGCGTTCGACTACCTCACAAAGCCCGTGATTGACGAGGAACTGAATCTCTCGATTGAACGAGCGATCAGTCAGCGTCAACTGCTGGACGAGAACAAAAAGCTGAAGGCTCAGCTGCACGAGAAGCATGGACTGTCGAATATCATCGGCAAAGACTACAAGATGCTGCGGATGTTCGAGCTGATCGAAAGCGTAGCGGATACCAAGACCACCGCCTTGATTCTTGGTGAAAGTGGAACAGGTAAGACGGTGACGGCTCGTTCGATTCATCAGCTTAGTAATCGAGCAGATAAACCATTCGTGGAAGTCGCCTGCGGTGCTCTTCCCGAAAACCTGCTGGAAAGTGAGCTCTTTGGTCACGTGACAGGCGCCTTCACTGGTGCGACACATGACAAGATTGGCAAGTTTCTGCAGGCTGACGGCGGAACACTGTTCCTGGACGAAGTCGCCACGGCTTCACCGCAGTTGCAGGTCAAATTGCTGCGAGTGCTGCAGGATCGAGAGTTCGAAGCAGTGGGTGGCACAGAAACTCACAAGGTTGATGTCCGATTGGTTTTGGCCACAAACCAGAATCTGGAAGACGCCGTTCGTAACGGTGAGTTCCGTGAAGACCTCTACTACCGCATTAACGTCATTACTCTCATGCAGCCTGCTCTGCGAGAGCGGATGGGCGATATCCCGCTGCTGATTGAACATTATCTGCACCAGTTCAATACGCAAACCGGTCGAGAAATCACGGGCGTTGACGAAATGGCGATGCACGCCCTGCAGCAGTATCACTGGCCAGGCAACGTTCGTGAACTCGTGAACGTGATTGAACGAGCTGTCGTTCTTTGCAAAAGCGACCGAATCACTCCTGGTGACCTTCCCGAAAAACTGTTCGCCGAAGACGAACGTCGAGCCAACGTTGAAGCTCATCTCGGTGGTGCGTCTCTTAAGAAGGCTCTGTCGACTCCGGAACGCCAGTTGATCATTCAGGCTTTGGAATCCAATGGCTGGAATCGACAAAACACAGCCAAAGCTCTGGGCATCAATCGCACCACGCTCTACAAGAAGATGAAGAAATACGACATCGACTTTGAGACCGTGTACAAACACGCGTAAAAAAATGGCGGCCATTCCTTCGGAACGGCACGCACAAGCCGGGAAACGACTGAACGGTTAGTTGTTGTCGCCGATGAGCAAGTCTCATCGGCGGCTGCGGCTAACCGTTCAGTCAATTCGTCAACGCAATTGCCGGAATATTAGCGGACAAACGAACGCAATCCCGTCGGCCGCCACGGCACCGCATCGGATCACGCATGCGCTCTGGATTTCATGTTCATTCAAGATCAGGCAAGCCAACGCGTTGACAGTGCTTTAGCAACCCACACTCCGTGCACTGCGGCCGTCGGGCGATACAGGTGGCGCGACCGTGGTAGATGATGCGGTGTGAGTATTCGATCCATTCTTTCTTCGGCAGAATTTCGATTAGGTCGCGTTCGATGATGTCAGGATTTTGCGATGTGGTCAGACCAAGCAGGTTTGAGATTCGTCGAACGTGAGTATCGACGACGACGCCTGACGGAATTCCGTACCACGTTCCAAGAACAACGCTGGCTGTCTTTCTGCCGACGCCCGGGAGTTTGACCATGCTTTCGATGTCGAGTGGAATTTCTCCGTCGAATTCGTCCACCAGCATCGCCGCCATCGCGCGAATGTTCTTCGCTTTGTTGCGAAAGAAGCCGAGTGGCTTGACGATCGCTTCTACATCGTCCTGAGTCGAGTTCTTCAAAGCTTCTGCGTCGGGGTAGCATTGGAACAATTCCGGCGTGGATTTATTCACGCGTTCGTCCGTGCATTGTGCCGAGAGGATTGTGGCGACCAGCAGCTGAAACGCGGATTCGTGGTGCAGAGCGCATTCGGCCACCGGAAACAGTTTCTTCAACTGCCGAATGACGGATCGAGCGCGTTTCTTCCGTTCGGAGACGATATCGGCTTTGGCATTCGACGCTTTCGCCTTTGCCTTCTTCTTTTTGGCCATAGAAAATTCTTCAAAATTCGACGTTGGCGCCGGAACTTCTTCGGCTTGCTGCCGGAATACTCACTGGTCGGCAGTGTATCGGAACCGCCGGATTCTTCGCCCAACCCATCGTACGACTCATCCCTACGACTTTGCGGTGTCGACAACGAGAATTGGCTGATTCGTGTAAATCTGGGGCAATCAGGGGTCGATCGAATGCCAAACCGTCCGTAAACTTGAGAACCTGCAGGATCTCAAGCGGATCTGTGCGTTTGTACTCGCGTCGCCAGCTTTTTGGCGTAAAACGGGCACTTTCGCGATGTCTCATTTCTCGAGCGTTATTGAGGTGACTCAATTGTCCACTGTTGAACACGACAAATCTGTTAAGACCATGACCGGTGCCGACATTCTGGTCGAAATGCTGATCCGAATGAAAAGCGAATTCGTTTTCGCATACCCGGGCGGCGCCAGTATGCCGCTGCACCAGGCGTTGCGAGCTCAACGGGACCGAATCCGCACAATTCTGCCGCGTCACGAACAGGGTGGAAGCTTTGCCGCTCAAGGTGTCGCTCGAACAACCGGCCGCGCCGGCGTTTGCATGGCGACAAGTGGCCCAGGAGCCACCAACCTGGTGACAGGAATCGCCGACGCGAAACTCGACAGCGTTCCCATGATCGCCATCACGGGCCAAGTGCCTCAGGCGTTTATCGGATCCGACGCATTCCAGGAAACTCCCATGGTGGAAGTTTGCCGCGCGATCACGAAACATCACTACCTGATCACAGACATCAACGACGTTGCTCGCATTGTGAAGGAAGCCTTCTACATCGCGACGACCGGTCGACCGGGCCCTGTCTTAATCGACTTCCCCAAAGACGTGCAGGTTGCGACTCTGCCAGTCGATGAAATCAACTTCGATCCCGACTTCGATCTGCCCGGCTATCGTCCGGAAGTTCGCAAAGCGGCTCCGGAACAGATCAGTCAGGTGGTTGCGGCGGTTCGTCGTTCTAAACGGCCGATGCTGTATGTCGGCGGTGGTTGTATTCTGAGTGAATCGACCGAAGAGCTGCGTGAGTTCGCTCGCCGCACAGGAATCCCGGTCGCGATGACAGTGATGGGACTTGGAGCTTTTCCTGGCGAAGACGAACAGTCTGTTCACATGCTTGGAATGCACGGAACAGCTTATGCCAACTACGCTGTCGAATCTTCAGACCTGCTGCTTGCGTTCGGCGTGCGTTTCGACGACCGCGTGACCGGCAAGTTGGAAGAATTCGCCAAGCATGGCAAGATTGTTCACATCGATATCGACCCTTCTGAAATTCACAAGAACAAAGAAGCTCACATTCCCGTCAACGCGGACCTCAAGGAAGCGCTGACTGCCCTAAACGCAGCGCTGACCGACGCCGACGTTCCCGACATCACGGAATGGA
>CAYZYB010000704.1:0-3562 GCA_964481505.1 uncultured Planctomycetaceae bacterium
GATTTCAAAGCTGCTTCAACACGTTCCAGGTAGGCGACGTGTTCTTCCAGTTCGACGAGCTGGGATACGTTCTGGCGGTATTCGAGCCGGACTTCGTTCCACACACAGAACTTCGGTGCCAAAGCGACCGATGCGAAGACGGCTGCTGCGAAGACGAGCGTCGTCCAGAAACAAATCGAAACCGCCCAGGACGAATTGGTATTCGTCGGGTCCTCCGGTGGTGTGAGATCACACGATTCGTTGGAAGTGGTTTCTGGCATGAAAGATGACCGCCGCGCACAAAAAAGCCCGGCCTGTTTCAGCCGGGCTTCGTCGAATTTGTTTTGGGTGGCAGCGATTTAACTCTGCCGCCCCGGTTGCAGGCAGAGCCTTAAGAAATCGTGCCACCGAATGTTGCTGTGCCGCCGAGAATCTCTTCGATTCGCAGCAGTTGGTTGTACTTACAGATTCGGTCTGTGCGGCTCGCGGAACCGGTCTTGATCTGACCGGTGCGAAGTGCGACAGCGAGGTCTGCAATTGTGTTGTCTTCGGTTTCCCCTGATCGGTGACTCATGACGGCCGTGTAGCCATTCTGGTAGGCCATCTGAACAGCCTGAATGGTTTCGGTCAGAGTTCCGATCTGGTTGACTTTGATGAGGATACTGTTTGCGATGCCCTTTTCGATTCCCTGACTCAAACGCTTGACGTTGGTCACGAACAGGTCGTCGCCGACAAGCTGACACTTGCTACCAATGCTATCGGTCAGCTTCTTCCAGCCGTCCCAGTCGTCTTCGTCCAAACCGTCTTCGATGCTGCAGATTGGGTACTTGTCGACCCAAGAAGACAGCAGACCCGCCATTCCGTCAGAATCGATTGCTTTGCCTTCCAGCGTGTACTGGCCATCTTTGTAGAATTCTGAGGCCGCACAGTCCAGAGCGATCTTGATCTGGTCGCCCGGTGTGTAGCCGGCGTTTTCAATCGCTTGCAGGATTACTTCGATGGCTTCCTGATTGGTTTTCAGGTCCGGAGCGAATCCGCCTTCGTCACCGACTGCTGTCGACAGGCCTTTGTCTGCCAGAACCTTCTTCAATGCATGGAAAACTTCCGTCCCCGCTCGAAGTGATTCGCCGAACGAATCGAAGCCGAGAGGCATGACCATGAATTCCTGAATATCGATGCCGTTGTTGGCATGTTCACCACCGTTGATAATGTTCATCATGGGAGCCGGCAGGCAGTTGGCGCCCACACCACCAAGGTATCTGAACAATGGCAGGAAGCTGACTTTTGCAGCTGCGTGAGCGGCCGCCAGAGAACAGGCGAGGATAGCGTTTGCACCCAGGCGTGATTTGTTTTCTGTGCCGTCGAGTTCAATCATGACGCCGTCGATGGTCGCCTGGTCGGTCACGTCGAGCCCGACGATTGCGTTGGCAATTTCTTCGTTGACGTTCGCAACAGCCTGTTGAACGCCTTTGCCGAGGTAACGTGACTTGTTATCCGTGTCGCGAAGCTCACAAGCTTCGTGAGCGCCCGTGCTGGCGCCGCTTGGAACCGCCGCGCGGCCGACGACTTCGTCTTCTACGGTGATGTCAACTTCAACAGTTGGATTACCGCGGCTGTCCAGAATTTCGCGTGCGTGAACGTCGGTGATTGCCATACTCATGATGGAGTTCTTTCTTTCTTCTAACAGTTAATTACGTACTCAATGTGTGATATGTCGGTGTGTTCAATATTGATTTGAAATGTGAGATCTCAAATTTCGAATCTTCGAATTCAGAGTTAGCTCAGGTATCGGAGATTCGCGGCAGCGACTCCTGCACCAGCCGTCGGTTTTTGTGCCTGAGCGTTCAGGCATTGTTCCAGTGCTCCTAGAAACAGGGTGACGTTGGATTTGCTGGCGGCTTCGCCCATCAGGCCAATTCGCCACGTTTTGCCTTTCATCGGGCCGAGTCCGCCGCCTATTTCTATTCCGAAGTCGTCAAGAAGCTGCTTACGCACGCCCCCGTCGTCGACGCCTTCGGGGATTAGCACGGAGTTCAACATGGGCAGGCGATGATCCGGATTGGCAACGGAGTAGTTGATCCCCATTGCTTCGAGACCGGCCTTCAGCGCTTCGTGGTGAAGACGGTGACGAGCGAACCGAGCATCCAGGCCTTCGTCCAGAACGATTCGCAATGCCTGATGCAGGGCGTAGTTCATGTTGATCGGAGCCGTATGATGATACGCTCGATCAGCGCCCCAGTAATTTCGCAACATACTGATGTCGAGATACCAGCTGGAGACTTTGTTTTTGCGGGCGTCCATCGCTTCGAGGGCAGCCGGGCTGAAAGTCACCGGCGACAGGCCGGGAGGACAGCTCAGGCACTTCTGAGTGCCGCTGTAAGCTGCATCGATCGACCACTTGTCGATTTCAACGGGCAGACCACCCAGTGACGTCACACAGTCGACGACCAGCAGCGCGCCAGCGTCGTGAACGATCCTGCTGATCTCTTCCAGCGGTTGCAAGGCACCGGTAGATGTTTCTGCGTGAACAATGCCGACAACTTTTGGCTTGTGTTCGTCAACAGCTGCCGCGATTTCTTCTGTTGAAAAGACTTCACCGAAGGGACGTTCCAATTTTGTGACGTTCGCACCCGCTCGTTCGGCAACGTCAGCCATTCGCCCGCCGAAAACACCGTTCTGGCAGGCGATCATGTTGTCGCCGGGTTCGATCAGGTTGACGACGCAGCATTCCATCCCGGCACTGCCTGTGCCGCTAATGGCCATCGTCATCTGGTTTTCCGTTCGGAACACCTGCCGCAGCATCGTCTGCACTTCGTCCATGGTCTGGAGAAAGTATGGGTCAAGATGCCCGACGGTTGGAGCAGCCATCGCAGCCAGCACGCTGGCATGGATGTCACTGGGGCCCGGTCCCATCAAAGTGCGAGCAGGAGGATTGATGTTTTGAGCAGTGGAAGCCATCAGAATTCGCCGAGTTTTGCGACAAAGGCAGCTCAAAACACGAGATTTGAGCAATTCGCACCACGATACCAAGCCCATCGGTCGCGACAAAACGGGAGGGCGAACTGCTGCCCGCGAATTCGCACAATCGAGAGCGATTTCCAGCGAATCTTCGACGGAAGGCGACATCCGGGCGGCCAGCGAGGCAGCTCGCAATGACCAACAAGGGGCAAAGTTTCACGTTCTGCATCAGGCTTCAGAGTTCGGCTCTGTCCGGAGTGAAATTCCCCGGAATTCTTCTGCCGACTCGGACTTTCGGCGAAGTCCACTGCCCGAATTACGAAATTGGACCTGCATTAGCTGCATTCGGCGTTCTTCCTGGCTGCATCGCGGTCTCGTACCATTCGGCTGATCTGTCGGAAGTCGTCTGTGCCGGCCGCTTCGCACCATTCGAAGGCCACGCTTTCTGCGCGGCAGATCGTTCCACCAGCTGCCTGAATGCGATGGATTGCCGATTCAAAGTCCGCGGCGTGCCTGCTGCCGACGGCGTCTTCCACAACGAAAACCTGTTTTCCGGCAGCCAGTAGGTCGAGAGCCGTTTGCAGCACGCAGATGTGTGTTTCGATTCCAGCGATGACAACCTGGT
>CAYZYB010000705.1:0-3560 GCA_964481505.1 uncultured Planctomycetaceae bacterium
GTTGTCGACCATGCGAAAGTTTGTTGCGGAGATCAACAAGGCAGACAAACGGCCTGTTGTCTTCATGACATGGGAACCACGACATCCGGGAAATCGGGGCACGGTTGAATCGTACACAGCTGCGACCAAACGCAGCGTCGCAACGTTGCGACGTCTACAAAAAGAAACGGGCGCGACGATCGTTCCGGCAGGGGTCGTCTATCATGACCTCACGACACAGCCGCCCTCAGGAATGCCGCGAAGAGACTATCTGTGGAAGGCGGCCAACATCCACCAAAACGAACTCGGCACAATGGTCAACGCATGGACGCTCTACGCAGTGCTAACCGGAGAATCACCAGTCGGAGTCGATTTCAACATGCCGCCGTTTGTTGTTGGTGACACCATCCAGAGCTTTCCGGAACTCAAGCTGACACCGCGACTCCGCCGCACGTTACAAACACGTGTTTGGAACGTCGTTCAGGCATGGCAATCGGGGAAGACCCATCTGGAATGACGCACGCCTGGACGTCACAGGTTCTCCTGGAAGTGTTCGTTTTGCACGGGAATCGTGCAGTCCAGTATCGACCGCAATACTTCTGCCGGTGATCGGTTGCAATCGATTCGCTGAATGATTCGCGGATCGTATTGTTCTAACACAGGCGCAGTGACTTCTTCATAGAGCTGAAAACGACCACGAATGATGTCTTCGTTGGCATCATCCGTGCGATTCTCCCGAATCGCTCGTCGACGAATGCGGTGAATCATGTCTTCTGTGTCGCGGCATTCCAAATAGATGATCCGATAGATCTCAAGGTATTCTTTAACGATTTCAACCTGTTCAATATTCCGCGGCATTCCGTCCAGTACCAGCAGGTCTTCGCGCGGCTTATACCAGGATAGTGCGATGTAGGCGTCGACCGCTTTCTTCCAGATTTTCATCGTCAATTCGTCGGGAACCAGTTGCCCCTTCGAAATCGAATCCAGTACCTGTTTTCCGTCCGCTGAACCAATGTCGATGGATCGAAATACATCGCCGACAGAAAGGTGAAAGAAGCCCGGGATGTTGGCCAGGATTTTTCCCTGTGTTCCCTTACCAACGCCGGGAGGGCCAAACAACAGGACACAGCGAAATCGTTTTTTGGGAGGCATAAGTGGTCTCTCGCGAAGCCAGAAGATGCTTGGATTATAGTGATTGAAATCGATCGAACTCAGAATTAACAGACGGCAATGTCGCCCAGGCAATGCGGCTTACCTGTCGTTCTTCGGAACTAAGAATGGCATCAGACCACCTGGTTTGCAGATTGAAGAACCGTTTGCGAAGGAGTTGTCCATTCGGCAAAAATGGCCGCAAGAGAGAAGTTCAGAATCGGCAAAGGAATGACTCACCCACCGACCGCTTCAATCCTCAGACAGCCCCTTCTGAAATGCTGACATCGGCACATCTCGATTCGTCAACGCCTTAAACTGTAACTGCAGTTGTTCAGCAAACATCGCTGAAGGATTCACATAAACGGCTCCGCGAGCTCTCGCTTCTTCTGCGAATTCAGATTCGCCTGGATACTGCGTCAGATCGATCACTGTCATCCTTTCGCGGATAATCGACGGATTCAATTCACCGCGTCCTGTGCCGCATTTGATGCTGCCATCTGCGAGAACAATACCGTCGGCGGCGGTCGCATGCACGCCAGACCAGGGGATGTGTCGCACCCCCACCTTTTTCGACGCTGACATACCCGCATTATCGGAAGGTGACGCCAAGCTGGGCGCTGAATTGTTACGAACCATGTAGTTGACCGCCGCAATGGCCACCGGGCTGGTGCCAAAGACGGTGATGGCCCGGCCCTGCATCCATGTTTCGCTATTGGTCGCTTTTGATGCAGCGCTGTGCAATGCCTGAAACAATGTGGATCGCCCTTTCCATCCGGACTTTCCTTCTGTCACGAGATCCATAAATCCCGAACTTTCTGCCACTTCGTCGCCAGGTGTCGCGAGTCCGCTGAGGTCTCCGGCATACAACGGGTCTACCAGCAATGCGTTGATTTTCATCACACCCAACGCCTTCTGCAGTCGCGTGGCACTGCCGGGTATCAACGGCAGGCAACGAATGGGTTTGTCCAGCTCTTTGAAAGCCGCGTTGAGCACTCGGACCGTCGTGTTCTCCGCCGCTCCCATTCCGACTACTCCGATGAATCGAGTCTTCTTCGAAATGTCGCTCCAGTGATACTGATCTTCCAACTGCCAGACGGTCGGCTGAGCTTCGTGAGTTTCCATGCCCTTTTCCAACGCGGCATAAATCCACGGCGACCCATATTTGCGACCCAGCAACGAAAACGTGAGTCCAGACCGGCCAATGCCCTGTCCAACCACCGGAAGCTCTCGCGATTGTGAAACTGCCGCGAGTAATGGCCAGGCTGCATCGAGATCTTCTGTCGGCCAGGTAAACTTGACGACGTCGGCCTTTGCCTTGTAACACTGTTCGAAGATGTCGTCGATTTTTCCCAGTGGTCGATTCAGACTGGTGTAACTGACAACTCGCTTGGTGTCGCCGAACCGAGGAACTTTGTTGGCAATGTCCAGTTCAAGCTCCACATAGTCCGGCCCTGCGACAATCGTGTTTCGCAGTAGAGCCAGGCGATCTTCTTCTGTCCCCGACCACTTTCCGCCATCCTTTTGGCGACGGCAGGATACGAGCACCGGTTTGCTGCACAACTTCAAGAGATCAGCAACATCCGGCGCTTTGATGAAGTGGTCCAGGCACAATTCGATCAGATCGGCTTTCCGTGACGCATTCAGCAAGTCTGCCGGTGCCAAAGTTCGCGAGGATGGAGTGACAGAAATACAGATCATTTTTCAAGTCCCGCTTCGTCGGGCAATTCAATGGAATCCGAACGGCAGTAGAAGAAGCTTCGACAACCACACGCATCCTGTTAACGTTGTTTGCCTGGCTTCCAATAGTGATAAAGTTCCACCAAAAACTGCCATCCAACAACAGCAAGCAGGCTTAGGATCCCCATCACGGGAGCCCTCATGCGAGCGTTCGTCCAATAAAAGGTATGCAATATCAGAAACGATACTACCGCCATTCCCAGCAACTGTATATCAGCAACGCGGAGAAACGTTCCGTAACGGCGCGTCGGCCGTTTCGAAGACTCTGCGCGGCCCAAAATTTGGTTGCCCAGCCAGCGAAGCGGCACGCTTCGGGCGGACCACAAAAACGCTTCTGCCCACAAGTACCAGCTGGCTAAAACTCCCAGCCACAGCACGCCATACCACGCTGACAAGACGTACCATAGTACTGGCGATGTCGATGTTTGGTGACTGGGAACCAGAGCGAAGAACCGCTTCCACCGCAGGCCACAGGCATCCATAAACGTCATCGAACCAGATTCAATATTGTTGAAAGCGCGACGATACATCCATCTGTCAACTGCAGTCGGGTCTGACTGGTCGACGCCATCGGTCAGCAAGTCCTGGTGCAACTGGTTTTGCCATCGTTCCAGACTCTCACCACTCCACGCCGGCTGTTCCGGATGTTCTACGACCTCGCGATAAAACGTCGGGTTGTTCCCCAGCAACAG
>CAYZYB010000706.1:0-3560 GCA_964481505.1 uncultured Planctomycetaceae bacterium
CAATATCACCGATGCTTGGCCCGAATTCCCCAACGACAGTATCCCGGAAACCCGTGAACGGATTAACGGTCTGGATACTGGTTTCGTTATTGCCTGAAAAACCGCTGCTTTGACTAACAAACAGAACAACGTCATCCAGGTTGAACGGTGTTACATGCTGTTCGGCAAGACCGCCCGGGCCTGCTCCCGGCGTGAACAGATCAACGATCGGCGCGGTAGCAGTTGTGAAGGTGTCGACGGCACTAAAGCGTTCTTCAGCAATTCGCTCAACAGAGTTGACTGGTTCGAGACGCAGGTTCGGATTCGCACTGTTTGCCACAAAGAACTGATCCAGCACTGCCGGAACCTGGGTGCTGTTCATCACCGCCAGTGTGTAGTTGCCTCCCGGCAATTCCACCGTACCAATAAACGGATCGAACGTACCAACTGAGCCGCGCGACAGGTCCCGGTTGGTAGGATCACTCAACGCATGCGTACGGTCATCGGCGATGTTTGAGTCTCGACCGAGAAGAATCAATTGTCCCGCAGCATTGTAGACCGCGATCGACGTGTCAGCTCGCGCGAAACCATCAGCGTAATCGAGGTCAAAGGTGACGGGCACATGCGGACCTGTCAGGCTGACACCGGGAATTGTTTGGATCGACGTATAGTTGACACTGAAGTTGTAAAAGTCGACATCCGTTGGGGTCCCGATCGTGCCGCGGACAGCAATTGCCGCCTGATCTGTATCTAAGAGGTTTCCAAGATTGGTCGTCGTGCCTTCGACTTCTTCAGACTCGCCCAGAAGTGGGTTATGGATTGGCTGGCCGATTATATTGACACCAATGTCAGCATAACGAATGTCAGCAAACTGAACCGTCGTACCAGGGAATTCGTCGGTCTCCTGAAGACGAATTTGAAGCTGATAAGCGCCTTTTGTCAGACCGTCATTAAGTTTTGAGTCGTCCAGCAAATCTGCTCGATTAGCCGCCGGGTCCAGAGAATCGATGTTGCTGGAACGAACACGAATGAAGAAGTCACCCCGTGTGTCCGCCGCGCCCGGCAGATCGATAACAAGGCCCGCGTCTCGCTGATTCAGCGTGAAGAAATCGTCGCTCAGAAATTGCGACTGGTCCAAAGGATTCGCGTCAGTGCCGTTAAAAGTGGCTTCAACATTACCTGTGTTATTTTCGTTCAGAGAATTGTCCGAAATGGCCAGGACGTTGCCGCTGGAATCCACCAGCTCAATCACGCTATCCAACGATTGTGTGGACTTGTCGATGTCGATCCAGACCCGTGTACCGGCTATTCCACTAAAGCTGTAGACATCAATATCGTCTTCGCTGTCGATAACGCCGTGGACCTCAAAGCCCAGACGCAGCGTTTCGTCGCCATTCTTGAAATCCTGTGCCAGAAGACCCAGAGTCTCCGCCGCCAGAGAACCGTTTGTATCAGGCGATTCGGCACTGGCGATCTCTCGTTCCGTGTAGATGGCGACATTGCGATCGTGAGCAAATTCGCCGATCGTGAGACCCTGCCAACTGCCTGGTAGCGGCTGCGACGCGTCACCATCGTTGTTGGTGTCTGTCAAAGGTTGACCGTCCAGATCGAAGCCCGCACCGATTGAATCGTCCGCCAAAGCAGTAATCACGACGGGCGATCCCTCCTGACCAACGACCTGAATAGATCCGCCAATACGATCGATGATGTCCAGAGGTTCTCCGGACGCCGAGAAGCCGGAATTCGCACCGTCAACTTTGATAACAAGACTGGCTGATGCGCTGCTTTCCAGACGAATGCCACCACTGGTGTGGACGTCAGGAATGTAAACGTGATTTCTCAACACGTGTACAATGTCTGTGTCGTCCCAGACGCTTTGCGTGTCCAGAATCTCACCACGCACCTGCAAGCCGTTGATTTCGTTATTAGCCAGACGGTTGTCTCGAATCAACGGCCCCTGGTTCTCGATGTAGGCTTCCTGCCGATCAACGATTCCCGTTGAGCGTCCGGGATCCACAACAATACTTGCATCCAGCGCGTTAACGTTGATGTTGACGACAGGGCCTTCATTGTCTCTGAATTCATTGTCCAGAATCACCGGTTGCGCGGCACGCACGAAAATAGTGCCCGCAGAATGGCTGAACAGGTCGAATCGATTTCCCGGCGCCGTTCCGCCAATACCGTCCGCGTTGTCTACGAAAGTCGTATTACGAATTCGAGCATCTGCCTGATGGATTTCTACCGGATTAAAACCCGCAAAATCTTCACCCAACGGAGTAATGCCTCCCGCATAGGTCACCAGCGCTTCATCAAGACTCAATGAGCCATTGTGGCCAATGTACAAACCTCCCCAGTCACCAGGTGCGGGAAGATTCGCGGTTCTGTCCTGCCGGACGACCAGGTCATCAATGAACCATTCGCCGGTGTTTTCCTGAGCAAAGGTAAATCTAAATCGAAAGGTGCTGTGCAAAGCGTTAGACGGAAGCGGCAAGCTTCGATGTGTGAACTCCGTTTGAACAGCATTGCCAACAAACTGTGGAATCGGCTCTATGAACAGGTTGACCCAATTTCCGAACTGGTCGAAATACTCGATTCCCAGCGGAGAAACCTGATCGGTCGTCTGGAAGTCAAACTCGAGGCGAGCAGCTGATTCCGACGACAGATCGATAGGCTGAGATGTCAACGCAACCGGCCCCTCAAACGGCCCCCGTCTCACAGCGACTGTCGAAGGCGGACTTGGAGGATTCGTGGCGTTGGTCGTCAGGTTGAAGTTTGGCGAGTTCGGCAGATCCCATTTTGTCGGATCCAGAGCACCACTGTCAAAGTTCTCAGTAAACAGCGGCAGCAAGGTGCTGGTCAGATCACCATCGTCATTCGTGTCGAATGTACCGCCCGCTCCGTAACGATCGTCGAGGCGAGACGTGAATATGATTTCCTTACCATCCTCACCTTCCGCAATAAGCTGTGCGCCGAACTCTGCATGAATTCGCGCGTTTTCAATTTTCACGATGACCGCAGGATCGATGGCAAGTCTCGCATCCGTACGAGCACGAACCCGAGGGCTGGTTAGTGTTGCGGGATCAAGCGTTCTGAGAAGATTCTCACCTACGTCCTGGTAGGTTGTTTGAGAATTGTCGAGTTCAACCACAAGCTCGAACGGCCCGCCGTTTACGCTCCGATAAATATGCCGTCCGCTGTACGGAGCGACGGCGACAGGCAACTGATCGAGCAGAATACCGCCAGCGGCTGATGGGTTGCCCGATATTGTTGTAAACGAATCGGATGCCGGACTTTCGAAGCCCTCTTTGTCGACAAAGACAACACGATAATCGTAGGTCGAAGCTGGCAACAGAGTTCCCGAACCGCTTGCTGTGGCCGTTGAAATCGTTACGTCAGGAGGTGTCGCTTCCAGACGCGGTCCACCAGGCGTTCCCTGAATTTCCAGATTCTGTGCGATCACGTGAACGATGTCAGTGTCATCGAACCGGCCCGGAACCGTCAGCTGCTGTGTTTCTGTACCAGCCGTTGTCACGACACGAATGAACAAACCATTCGTTGAGTTTTCAACGATGGTGTTAAAG
>CAYZYB010000707.1:0-3558 GCA_964481505.1 uncultured Planctomycetaceae bacterium
CCGGGTCACTGATCTGGACGTTCACTGTCTTACCAAGCACGACGCCCTGCAGCGTTTCGCTGAAAGCGCCGTCGGTAATTGACACAATCCCATTGCCGACGACGGTGACTTCGTGGAGAACTTTGCGGTTGAACTGTTTGTCTGCGGTGTGCTGATCGACATAAGTAATCGTGACCTTGTCATCGCCTTTGACTTCAATCGTGCCGTTGCCTGGACGTGGTCGACCGAGTGCTGTGGTGATGCTGCCGAGGGCAATTCGCACGTTTCGACCGACGGGAAAACAGTCGACGATTTCGACATCGCCACTGACGGTCCTGCATTCCACCTGAATGGCGTTATCGGATTCCAGAGCCGCCAGGTCGGCATCTTCGATTTTCACAAACAAACGCTTGCCGGCTTCCACTTTTTGACTCTGACTGTCATCAGCAGACAGCGCTGTCCCCACTTTTTCGAGAGCCGCGATCGCTCGACTGTAGTGTCCCAGCTGAAAGTGTCCCAGACCGATGTAGTAATAGGCCTGATTGACGTGTTCGCTAACCGGAAACTTTTCGATAACGTCGCGCATGACCTGAAAACACTTGCCGAAGTTCCGTGCTTCGTAGAAGCAGATTCCCATCTTGAGTGTTGCTTCGGCCTGTTGCTCTTTATCACGGTTGTCTTCCGATGCCACGGCTTCGAAGTGAACGCGCGCTTTCTCGAAGGCGCGATCACGTTCCAGAAAATAGACACCCAGTCGCATGTGAGCCAAAAGTCTGACTCGACTGGCTGGGTAACGTTCGATGACGGATTCCCAAACCTCAACGGCCTTGGCTGTTTCGTCTGCTTCCAGTCGAGCGTCACCAGCTTCAACCAGTTTCTTCGCGGCGCGATCTTCGATGATCGATCCTCGAGCCGGCGGTGGGGCAGACCTGTTCTGGGCGTAAAGTGGTTGAAACGATGACGCTAACGCGACTGTCGCGAGAAAGATCAGTAATCGCATAAAGGAGGCTTATTGAGGTGGGTTCCGGACTGACAGCATTGGGCTGTATGCGGAAAAGTCATTTCCCGGCGGGGCAAAACGCAGCTGCGCTTTGTCCTCGGCCGGCGCCACCTCCGTGTCGCATTACACTTCCAGGACGAACTTCCTGTTCGTCGTTCGTGACAGCAATTGCCTAAACGAAAAGTTCAGACACCACTTCGCCGCCGTCAACCAGCTTCATGGGTCGCGCCAGTGGGGTGATGACTTCCTTTGCAGAATCAATACCCAACGCATGGCAAAACGTGGCGTGTAGGTCAGGAACCTGGACCGGACGGTCGTGCGGCTGTTCTCCGTTTTCGTCCGATGAACCGATAACCTGCCCCCCCCTTGTGCCGCCGCCCGCCATAAAGCAGCTGAAGACAGACGGGTAGTGGTCTCGACCCGCATTCATGTTGATTTTCGGCGTACGCCCGAATTCGCTGAGCATGACAACCAGCGTTTTTTCCAGCATACCGGATTCGGCCAGATCTTCGATCAGCGAAGCCAGAGCCGGATCCATGATTTCGCCATGATTGCGCATCGCGGTAAAGTTCTCGCTATGCGTATCGAAGCCACCACGATTCACCTGCACAAACCGAACACCGGTTTCCACAAGCTGTTTGGCAAGCAGGGCTCCTCGGCCGAATGCCGTATCGCCGTAACGATTCAATGTTGATGTCGGAACTTTGTCGAGTTCGAACGCTTTCAGCGCCGGACTGCGCATCAATCGCACGGCATCTTCGATAGAAGTTTGAGTTGCTTCCAACGCTGCATTTCGGTTGCTGTCCGCAAAGCGGCTGTTGAACTTTGACAGTCGCTCCAAACGGGCGTTGCCGCGTTCCTGGTGAATGCCTTCCGGGAATGACAGGTACGGGTCTTTTTCGCCTGGGTTACCGACAAAGTAGGCTTCACACGTTTGGCCGAGATAGCTTGCGCGCGGAGCGCGACCACTAACAGAAACGTAGGCCGGAAGATCACCAACCTTTTCTTTTTCGTGAACGACGACTGAACCGAAACCGGGATGGATCAGATTCGCAGACTGCTTGTAGCTGGTCTGGAGGTTATAGGTCGCTCGGCCGTGAGCTCCCTGAGTTCCCGCGATGGAACGAATCAGCGAGCAGTGATGCATCTGCTTCGAAAGTTCCGGCCAGATTTCCGAAATCTGAATGTTCGGAACGGAAGTTTTAATCGCTTCGAACTCGCCCTGTGTCGGTCGCCCTGGCTTGGGGTCCCATGTGTCGATGTGAGACATTCCGCCACCGTTCCAGAACAGGATGACGTGTTCCGCTTTCGGCGCGTGACTGGTGCCTTCCAGCGCCAGGAGTTGCTGTACAGAGAATCCCATGAACGTAGCGCCTGCGGCAGCAGTGGCGCCTAACATCGAACGTCGACTCAGTTTGTATTCGTTGCAGTGCATTTGAAACTCCGTGCGGAAGTTGTAGGTGAGTATTTGGTTTAGCGGATCAACGAATGTTGTGCGCGTTGCAAGTTTTTTTAAGCGCGCCACTGGCTCTGCCAGTGTGTCCTGGATCACCTGAACACAGGCAGAGCCAGTGACACGTAAAGTATCACCGCATTAAGGTAAGAATCTGAACTCGTCACAATTTAACAGCAGCCAGCGCAGGTCCGCCATTCCTTCGAGTGGCTCGCCTGCCTCGGCGATAATCGCTTTGGCTTCCGTTATCTCATCAGGTATGGGGTGTCGTGTTAGAATCTCGCGGTACGCCAGCCTGATCGCCTGCGACAGATCTGCGTGTTCGCCAATCAGTAACGCATGTACAGGTTCCAGACTTCCAACGCGGGATGCTTCGTGAGTCAGCCGACCGTTCAGCATCATTAACGCCTGACGCATGGACGGGCTTTGATCACGATGTTCGCCCAGTTGCGTGCGATCGGTCTGACCGAAGACACGCAGGAAATGTTCGGGAGCCGCCGGCGATGCCATGCGAAACGATGACGTGAACTTGGGATTGTCATCCACCGTCGCTTTCACGAATCGATCGATGTAATCGGTGTTGGTCCGCTGACGATCCTGCTGTTGCATTCTGATCGCTTCCAGTTCTTCCTTAGATATTACGGCCATTCGGTCGATCGCGACGTTGGCTTCCTGAGGCGACATTTCGCTGTTCTTCTTCAGGATGGCGTCGAAGTCCAGTTCGATGGCACTTTCCAGATTGTAACTGCCGCTGGAAACCATTTTGGTTTTCGGCTGCATGGCTGCGCCGCTGGGTGCCATCTGTTGCTCGCCAGCAGACTCCATTTTTTGTGGCGTCTTGTTGATACGGTTTTGCTGCCAGACCGTCTTCAGGTTCTGACCGGCCGGATGCTTGACCTCAAACAGATGCCCAGCGGTGATCACACTGTCGAAGATCACTTCGCTCAGCATACGACGCATCGGTGCGGCCAGAAACGCGTCTTCCAGTGCGGTCTGTTCGGCGACATCAGTGCCGGATGCGTGCGAACGCTGATAAGGTTCGCTGGTCATGATGATTCGGATCAGTGTTTTCAAGTCATAACCGCTGGCAACAAATTCATCCGCCAAATAGTCGAGCGTCTGTGGG
>CAYZYB010000708.1:0-3557 GCA_964481505.1 uncultured Planctomycetaceae bacterium
GTGCAGGCCGCGTTGAATCGGATGGTCGACCGATTACAGATTCGGCGAGTCGTGCGGGTGCTGGAATCGACCATCGTTCAGGTGCCGCTGGTTGTGGGGTACCTTCGTCCCGTCATTTTGTTGCCCGTCAGCTTTTTGACGCATCTTCCGACGGAACAGCTGGAAGCCATCTTGGCGCACGAGCTTTCGCATGTTCGTCGACATGATTTTGTCGTCAACCTACTGCAAACGGTGATTGAAACGTTGTTCTTTTATCACCCCGCCGTGTGGTGGGTGTCGCGGCGGATTCGAATTGAACGAGAACACTGTTGCGATGATTTGGTGGTGAGTGTTCTGCGCAACCGTGCAGAATATGGTCGCGCGTTGGTGGCCGTTGAGGAGCTGCGCGGCCGGGCGTCGGTTCTGGCACTCGGAGCCGGCGATGGTTCTCTGCTGGCGCGTATTCGCCGGATTGTCGCGGCAGAATCAGTGGGTGGTTCATCACTTGCCGTTGATCGAAACCTTGCCGGAATTGTCTGCCTTGTTGTTGCGGGTCTGTCCGTGATGGCGGCCGCAGGCTTCGGGGTCGCGCAGGCGACTTCTGATCATGAAAATCCAATGCCAGCTGTGGTTCAGGAAGCGGAAGTTGCGAATGCCGAGACTGACACAGTCAAGGAAGACAGTGCCGACACGTCCGTTGCCGACCCCTACTTTACCAGCGAACAGGAACTAAAACTCTCCCGTGCCGAAGCTCGCAACGGCAAATGGTATTTCATTGATCTCGATCGTGTTCGACTGCTGAAACCGCCGTTTTCGGTTGATATCGATCAGGAAACTTTGCCCTATAAGGTGAAGTCGCCAACGGAAACGAAGCTCAATGCGTGGCTGAAGGAAAACGGAGTGGACCTGATTGTTTCCAGCCAGCCTAAACCGCTCGGCGATGGCACGGGGCGAATGAGACAGATCGTGCAGACGCGATCGATTCGGACGCAGCTCAAGCACGTTGCCAGTCGTGTACCATCACAAAACGGTGGCGTCTGGACATGGGACGCGGTCCCCTCCATCGTGGCATCTCGCTACGCCAGAAAAAACGACGGCGTCTTTGTGAGCGGTTTCGTACCCGATTCGAGCAGCGGAGAAATTGAGCCGGAGACTCCGAGGCTGAGTTGTTTTCGCACGGCCGAAAACGTGGTTGGTGTGTACATTCTTGAGCAGCCGGACTTTGCCAGGGACGAACTCCGTCTCCGAATCGCTCACGTTGCCGATAGTGATGCCAAAATGCAGGATGTGCAGTTCGAGAAGGGCGACGTCCTGAGCGGGAAGGACGGTCCGGCTGATCCTGTTCAATTTCGGCGAGACAAGAGAGGGATCGTTTCCGGCGTTATTGTTCTGGAAGACGGTTCGCCCGCGACGAAAGCGGGTATTCTTTCCTACAGGTCGAGATTGCAAAACGGTAACGGGAGTGGTGGTAACGGAGGACGATTTAAGGACGAGTTTCGGTTTCGTATTCCAGCCGGGACGGCGTGGCTGACGCAGTTTGTCGATGGCTTCGCGCCCGCGTGGGTGGGGCCGCTTACGGTTAGGCCCGGGCAAGCGGTGGATGGAACCAAGATCGTCTTGAAACGTGGGTGTTCTACGCTGGTCCGAGTGCAGAATAGAGGCGGGGAGCCAATTGCCGGGGCGACATTGGTAGCCCATCCAGTGATCAATGGCAGGGCTGACGGCTTTGTCTTCAAAAAGACGACTGATGCAAAGGGGGAGTTTCTGTTGCAGCACCTGGCTGACACTCGATACGAACTCAACCTTTCATGTCCCGGATATCAGCCGTTGCGGACTGATCCGCTGGAGGTTGGTGAAGGCAAGGTGTTGACCCCAATAATGACGGCCGCGAATTTCACGCGTGGGGTTATCAAAAACTCAGACGGCACACCATCGGCTGGTGCGGAAATTCGTTGGGTGATCGAAGAAGGACGACAGAATCGTTTTGCAGGCGGAGACTGGGGCGACATTTCAGCAACCGCCGACGATCAGGGGCGGTTTACGCTGGATGAACTTTCGGATGGTTCGCATTACATGTTTCTCATAGAAGCAGCTGACGGGGCGAAGGCAATTGTCGACGATCTGCGGGCGGGACTGGAGGATGTTGAAATCACGATCCCGGAACGTCGCGATCTGGTGGTCAGAATTACTGGCGACACAAGCAAGCTGCGAAAACGGCGCGGTAAACCACAGCTCATCCTTCGACAAAGAGCCGATTTGCGGATTGGTGATGGCCGTTCTGGTGCTCTGTTCGGAGAGGACGTTCCGATCGATGTGACTGAAAACGGTGCGATTGTGATTTACCGAGGCCTTGCGGTAGACCTGCATCCCGAAGGCGAACGTCAGACTGTCGAGCTGCGTCTGGGATATGGAAACGACATCAAGACGGTCGATCTGAATCTACTCGGCGACACGCGAGTAGAGTTTAAGCTGCCTAAGGCTGATAAGGCGTCTGCAGATAAAGAGCCTGCACAAAAGAACAGCGTCGGCGACATTCAGGGACGCATTATTCTTGATGGAGAAGTTCCAGCACTGCCACCATTGAGTGTGTTACCAAACGGTCAGCCAAAGTTCGGACACTTTCCAACCGAAGAACAGCGAGCGGAGATTGAAGCGGCGAAAGTGGAAGTTGAGGATCGTTCGCTGTTGATCGGCAAGGAGGGCGGGCTGGCAAATGTGTTTGTGTACCTACGTAAACCTCCCGCTGGATTCAAGCCACAGCCCAGGAGGAATCATCAGGCGACCGTGGAGATTCGCGACTTTCACACAGTTCACCCACGAGCACAGATCGTTCAGGTTGGCTGGGATTTGAAGTTGTTCAATAAGCATGATAAGCCGACGAACCTGAAGCTCTACCCGGTGTACTCGGAAGCTTTCAACGTGCTCATTCCGCCCGGCGAGGATGTTAAGTTTTTTGGAAGATTCAGGAAGGCAGAGCCGGTTCCGGCAACTTTGTTGTCAAACATGATCCCAGCAAACGCGTTCGTCCTGGCGGTGGACCATCCGTTTGCTGCCGTAACCGACCAGGCCGGACGGTTTGAGATATCCGGGCTTCCTCCCGGTGAACACACGTTTCGCGTGTGGCATGAGAAGGCGGGATTGCTGCCGGAATTGAAAGTAAATGTCCGGCCTGGGCAGGAAACAGAATTCACACACAGCGTGCCTGCTGAACGTTTTCTGAAGAAGAAGGTCAGTATTCCGCAAACCCCGGCGATTGTGAAGAGTGCGGCCACTTTGGAGATGCTGAAGGCGGTCGGAAAGTCGGACTTTATTCAACGGAAAGAATCCGGCGAACGGAACGAGACGGCAATGGTCGCAATGCCAGCAGAAGACACGCTCAATCTTCGAGGTCGCTGGCGACGAATGCGGTACGTTTACGATGGTGAAATCAAAACCGGCCGGCAGGACGTGTACCTTGTCGTGACTGAAGACGATCGGCTGGAGCATCATGTTGCGTTTGCTGAGTCCTGGGAGTCCGGCTCCTCTATTTTCGGCAACCGCTTTTATCGCATTGATACATTAAGGTCACCGATGTCGAT
>CAYZYB010000709.1:0-3557 GCA_964481505.1 uncultured Planctomycetaceae bacterium
GTGGATCCGCTTCCAAACGGTAACTACACCGCATGGGTGAGAACAACATCGATCGATGGACAGGTTTCACCGTGGAGTCTTGCGGAGGAAGGTCAATTCACAATTACCGGCAGTGATGTTGGGGCAGTTGGTCGGGTTGTTGTCAGTGATATTCCAGACAGCGATGATCCAACTCCGACATTCACATGGACACCGGATCCAACCGCAGACCGCTACGACATCTTTGTTGCTGCCAGGTCCGCAACCAACGTAGCTCTCATTCGCGATACGAATGTCCAGGGGACAACGTTTACTTCAGAACGCCCGCTGGCACCTGGAGATTATCGAGTGTGGGTACGAGTTATTACCGCTGACGGTGTGATCGGCGCCTGGAGTGTTCCGGTTGATTTCACGGTGCTGGCCGCGACGAGTAGTCAAAACGAGATTATTCCAGGGGGCCAGGATATTGTCATGCTGGCTTCACTTGAAGCTGTTTCTGAAGCGCTCCAGACATCGGACGTCACCGTCAGCCTGCTGCCAGCAACGATTGCAAATGATTCGGTCCGTGACATCGAGCAGTCAACGCCGTCGGCGGTATCATCGCAGGAGGCAGTCGGGGCTGATGCGTCATCGCAACCTGCGGTCGACACGGAATCCGACGAGTTGATGGCGGATTGGGATGCGGCGATCTGGGCTGAAGAGTCAGCGAATGTCGCAGTCGCTACCGTGAAGTCACAGGAGGAGACGGCAGTAACACCGGACTCCCGGGCGTCGTCTGGCTTGCTTTCTGGCTTGGCAATGTTCTCGACTTCGCTGTTCCGCCGTCGTCGGCAGAAAGATGACAAGTAGAAAAAATCGTTGCTCTGCGATCGAGTTTTAGGAGATAGAACTTCGGAACGCATCTCAGCGGTGCGGCGTTCTGTCTCGCTCGGTGCTGCACCGAAGTGCGCTTCCGAGGGCATGCTCGTATCGGACGCAGGATGTTGAGCTTGTAGTCATCATCTTCGTAATGCCATTTCGATTGAGTGTTTAGAGTTTGCGAGGTTGTTCCGCATTGAAGGCACTTACACGCTGGTGGCGGACTTAAATGGGCGAATTTATCAAGACTGTCTTCGTTGACTGTCACTGCCGTTGCTGATCTGATCGTACATATTTGCGAATGAACTCTAACGATGTTTATTGCACTCAGGCCGACAGATGATCAACGGTATTGCTCGGGCATTTTCTCGCCATCACGCAAGCCTTCGATTTGAAAACGTTCATGTTTCGCCGCGCAGTTTTAGCGTGTGTCGAAGAACATTATTCAGCTGCGGCCAGTTGTTTGGTTTGGGGCAACACCCTCAGACTCAGATCGAACGATATTCTGGCTTACTTCGAGTTTTGGCCAGCTTCCTTTTTTTCACGCCGTTCAATTTCGCGCAGTGCGTGAGACGCCCATGTATCGCCTTCGTCGGCAGATTTCTTCAGGAACAGTTTTGAATTTTCTGTTCCGATTTCCCCAAGCAGTCTATAGGCCTGTGTTTTGCCAAAGCTCCTGTCGAATTTTGGAAATTGACGCAACACAGATTCTTCCGCACGTGCTCCAATTTTCTTTAGCTGTTCATATGCACGCAGCCAACCAGAATTGCTGTTGAGCTTCATCACAAGTGCGTCCAGCTCTGTATCAGTAAGCTTCTTCTGGCTCGGGGCCGAGGCTTTCGACTTTGTAGTGCCCTTTTTGTTTCCCGAAGAGGCCGCCTTGAACGTTGTTGACGAAGATCTTTTTCCAGGGCCGGTAATCAGTGTGGTTGTGCGAGTACCTGCTGGAGATTTTGTGATTGTGACCGTAGTTTTTGTGCCGTCCGGATTTTCTGTGACCGTGGTCTCCGTTGTGCTCTTGCGTTTGTTTTCATCGGCAATTGCCTTCTGTTGTGCTGCGAGTTCCTTGCCGCTGAAATGTTCAAATTCAACTTTCACCGGTATCACATCGCGGCGACCACTCGAGTTGCTGATCACTTCACCAGTGTAATTGCCACTGATGGGGACGCCTGCAGCTTTGCTGAAAAGGATTTCACCGCTGCCTTTGACTTCCAGTCCCGGAATTTCTTCGTTGTCGAGTGTGGCAAGTCGATATGTTCGCCGAATTCTGACGACGGCATCATTGTCCGAATCAAGTCGTTCATATTTTGTCGTCTCCTCTGCGGCAGTCATTCGTACCGCATTCTTGCTACGTGGCCGTGCGAAAGGGCTGAGGCGAGGTGTATTTTGACGGTGGTGTTGCATAATGGCAGACAACAGATCAGTAGGTCCATCCTCAATCTGAAGCAGCATGTGGCGCTCTGTCGACCATGTCGACCGCCCCAGATAGTCCAGTGGAATCAGGCAAAACTGATTCAGCGTTCCCAAAGCGAATGGTAAAACCCCAGGGTCTCCTTTTTGCTCAACAACTTCTCCGAACTCATTGATCTTCATTTCACCTTCTGGCCTGCCCCGCCCCAGAAACGCAGACAGCCCCATTGGCCGTGTACCAGGGGCTACGTACGGCTGATCGAGGTGAAAATTTACGTCAAAGACCTTGCCCTGAAACCCCAGCGTTCGAACAAATGCGACGCCAGTCTTAATGGATCTCGCTATTTCCGGCCCCGACAGTCGCTTTGAAACAGTCTGCTGCGGAAAGGAAACCTCAATCTTTGTCAGCATCTTTCGTAGTTCGTTTACAGGAACAGCCAGGCCAACGGAACTTGCCGTACGAGCATTCAGTTTGCTGCTGGCGATTCCGACCACCTGTCCGAATTCGTTTACCAGCGGGCCACCACTGTTTCCCGGATTGATCGATGCGTCGGTTTGGATTCGACGTCCGGTGGTTGGATCAGAAATCAAGCCGGAAACCGAACCTGTCACGGCTTTCAGATCTGTACCTAACACTGTTGAAAGCGGATACCCAAACGCGCGAACTGTTTCAGTGAGTTCAACATTGTCCGAATTCCCCAACCCACAGACGGTCAGATTGTCAGTGCCGATTTTCAGGATAGCCAGGTCTGTGAGAGGATTCTGCGCGACGACCGTCGCCGTATAGGTTTTCTCGTTCAGGACGACTTCAACTTTCGACGCGCGAGCGATTACGTGGGCACAGGTCGCAAGGTAACCATCTTCAGCAACGACAAACGCTGTTCCGGAAGTTTCTGCGTTGTTCCATTTGTTCTTTGTTCCATTCATCACTTCGTAGGTGCACTGTCGCTTCGTTGGGCGTCGAGAAAACTTTCCTGCTGTAATACTGAGCCGGTAGATATGTTCATCTCCGACGTTCATTCGGTAGGTCAGAATTTCGTTCGTGCTGCTGTGAACGACTGTCGAATCTTTCGAGACACTCGCTGAGGCCGCTGAATCCTCTATTTTCTCCGGGGGATTGTTCGGTAACGCCTCTATGGACTTCTTATCGGAAGCTAAACGAGGTTCCCATACATCGGCTTTCTCTGTGTCATTTGCGCTCTCTGAAGTTGGCCCCAGCATCCAGAGCGTGCAGACAGCGGCGAGCCCCATGCCGGTCAAACATGTGGCGATAATTGTTCCGATACCGAATTGCCTCGGTTGTTTTACTT
>CAYZYB010000710.1:0-3554 GCA_964481505.1 uncultured Planctomycetaceae bacterium
CTTCTTGCATAAACGTCATTCCGGAGTCCACCAATCATGGGCTACCGCAGAGTCGCATGCGGTAGTCAGACATTGACTACCAGCGGATGACGAATCGAGTGTGGGAAAGAAAAAGAAGGCACGACGATTGCGCAGGCAATTTGCTAAGGGTTGTCCCTTATTCGCAGCATCGTGTTTTCAGCCATTGCACTTCCGGCGTCCGGTGCGAATAATGGACCGGAGTTCTGAGGCGATTTGTTAGGAGTAACTGAGTGATGGCACACTGGATTTGGTTGAGACTGTCGGCTGGCCTGTTGGCGTTCTTTGTGACCTGCGAATTCGTGGCGGCTCAGAGTGTCTATTCGAATTTCCGTTCCGCAGCTTCTGCGAAACGCGGGAATTCTCGCACCGCAACAGGTGGCTCTTCTACGGGGCGTTCTTCGACATCCACGCGCTGGGGAATTCCCGGCGCGCCGTCTCGTAGTGACTGGACGCTGAACGCGCCTCGGAATTCCGGCTATCGAGTATCACCGCTGCAGTACAATGCCGCCAGCAGCAACCGAGGAACAAGACACTATGTTTCTCGTCCGCCAAGCGTCAATTTTTCGCTGCCGCAGTATCGTTATCAGCCGCGTGCATACGGGACATTCGGCGGCCCGGTGATTTACGGAAACGGGTTTGGAAATGTTAACAATGGCTATTCCGGAACCGGAGCCCTAAGTCCTTATGACCGTGTTCGTATTCTGAATGGTCTGCCGGCGAGGTATTCAAGCGGTCCTCAGAGTTATGTTGGTATTGTAACGCCTCCGATTGTGATTCCCTATGGCGGGAGCTCGTTGCCGCTACCGCAACAGCCGGTCCCGGTTCCACATAGTTCTCTTTACCCGAGCCCTAATTCTCAGGGTGCTGCGCCTCTTCCGTCGCAGAAGACGACTCCGCCCGTGCCGGAAAGTATCACTCGGACATTTTCTGCACCGGTCGCCGTTGATAGACAACCAACCGTCGATGAATTTTTTGTCGCAAAGCCGCAGGACAGCGATGCCGGTGTGTCGACAGTAGATCGGATTCGCAGTCTCCGATACCAAACCAGTGGTGATGCCGAATTCCGCAAAAAGGACTACGCCGCCGCCGTTGTCCTTTTTGAAACGGCATCGAAAACGGCCCCGGGACGACGTGCTCCGTGGCTGAGGAAAGCATGGGCTGAAGTCGCTTTGGGAGAATACGAAGCGGCGGTTCGCAGCCTGAAGACGGCGTTGTTGTTAAAGGATGATCCGACCAGTTCCTGGATTCCAGGTGAACAGCTCTACGGACGCAACTTCACCAGTGAACCATCTCTGCAAAACGACGACCTCTTCAGATGGTTGGAAGCTCGTCCGAATTCTACCGATCGCTTATTGTTGGCGGCTGCGTTTCAGCAGCTTCAGGGTTACGGCGGCACCGCAAGGGAACTGATCACGGCCGGATTGCAAAAGGGGCTGGACCGCAGTCTTGTTGACGCGTTTCGTGAAATCGCGAATGATCATTTCGACAACTCGTTGGAACCTGATGCTTCGGGACCGCCGTTGCCTCCTGCCACAGTTCAGGATTCTGCGTCGATGATTCAGGACCCAAATGTCAGAAGTGCTGCTCAGCAGGTTGAAGAAACGATCGAACTGCCCGCGGATGCTGAAACCACCACGCTGCAGCCGCAAGTGTTTACTCCAACCGAACCGCCGCTACCAACGGTCGATGGCAACGATAAATTTCCGCTGACCATTCCGGGGATGGAGTAGTCGAGTAGCCGTTCTGCAGTTGGTTCGGAAACTGTAACGGCGAACATCTGGCATGTTATGAAGATTCTGCTACCGTTGCGGAATAGAGCAGACGGGATGAAAACCATTCTGTTCATCCAGTCCAGACGCAGCCCAGCGACCAGCTTTCTGCAGTATTCAATAGCGCGCGTCACGCCGGTGCATCCGCCCGTTGCGTCATCTGGCAGTCCAGCCGCCGTCAACGGTGACCATGCTGCCCGTCATGAAGCTGGATGCGGGGCTGCACAGTAGTATCGCGGCTCCCTGGATTTCCTTGAGGTCTCCCCAACGTTCCTGAGCAACCGCGCCGACGATGAATTTCCTTGCCTCTTCTGTGTCAGCAATCGGAATGTTCATCGGAGTTAAAAATGGTCCCGGGCAGATGGCGTTGCAGGTGACACCATCGTTGGCCAGTTCCAGCCCTAACGCTCGCGTCATCTGCACAACGGCGCCTTTGCTGGATGTGTATGGTGTTCGGTTTGCCAGGCCAACCAGGCCCAGAGTGCTGGCCAGGTTGACGATCCGACCGTAGCCTGCGGCTTTCATGTGCGGCGCGACAGCTTTGCAGCAAAGCCAGGTTCCATCGACGTTTGTTCTTTGAACCTGTTGGAATTCGTCATAGCTCAAGTCATCGATACTTCCACGGATGTTGATTCCGGCACTATTGACGAGAGCGTCGATGCGACCGAATTGTCCGACGACCGTGCGGATCATTTCGTTGACGCTTGATTCCGATGTTACGTCTGCTGCAATGCCGAGGGTTGTCACGCCATAGCCATCAGCGATCTCAGCCGCAGCTGCACTGGCTTCATCCGCACTGCGGCTCACCAGCACGACCGACGAACCAGCCGATGCCAGCCCCGCACCGATGGCGGCGCCGAGCCCCTTTGAGCCACCGGTCACGACGGACACCTGTCCTTCCATCGCGAATTGTTTGATACCGGGAAGCGTTTTGAGGTCGGTTGAAGCTGCCATGCTTATTCTTTGTGTTAGTGATCGTGCTTGAGGTGAGCGGGCAGTTTGTATCCGCCGGTTTCGAGGAAACTGATGAGGTCGAGGATTTCGGCTTTTGTGAGAACATTTGCAAGTCCGGCAGGCATCGCTGAAATTTTCGACGCAACCTTTTCTTCGATATCCTGAGGCTTGATTCGTTCGAACGCGTTGGGGTTAAGCAGGTTGGTGACGACCTTTAGTTCGGCGGGAGTTTCCTGCACGATTACGCCGCTGAGCGCTTTACCGCTCTTCAGGATGAAGGAATGTGTTTGGTATTTTTTGTTGATCTCAGAGGACGGTTCCAGCACCTGTTGCAGCAGTTTTTTGCCTTTGAATCGCTTTGACACGTCGGTTAGATCGGGCCCCAGATTGATCCCATGCCCCGCGACGACGTGACATTGGTTGCAGCGTGCTTTGACAAAGGCCTGCATACCTTTCATGGCGGTCGCTTCGTCGTCAACGATCTTAACGTCGTCAAAGTCAGCAAGCTTCCATTCTTTCACGACCGTCGGCTGAACTGCGGCAAGCATCGAATCGACTTCCGACAGATCATTGGCCACGACCATGTTTCCTTTCATGATGATCCAATGTCCGGGGAACGTGCAAACGAACGGGTAAATTCCGGGTTCCTGCGGAGCCTTGAATCGCATGACGTGGACCTGTGATTTTCGAGTTGGCCCGATCATGGGCGAGGCTTCCACGATGAGTGCCTTTTTATCGCTCGGGATAAAATTGGAATTGGCGTTTTTAGGGTCGCGAGCCATCGCGTTCGCAGCCATGCCGACTTCGGAC
>CAYZYB010000711.1:0-3551 GCA_964481505.1 uncultured Planctomycetaceae bacterium
GGTCTGTGGTGAGTTCGTTTTTGTATGCCTGCTCGATTTCGAACGTCATGTATTCTGGAAAGTGCAGATGCAGAACGTCGAACTCGCCTTCCATGTTCCAGAAGGCGTCATGGTCATGAGTAACCTCGTTGCGTGTCGCCAGCCCGTCGTTTAAGTCGACCAGGAACCGGTTGGCCGGAAGTGGAATGTTGCCTACTAGTATTTTCATGTGTTGTATTTTTTCGAATGTATTCAGTGATACTCTTTTGATTGCGTCGCGTTGGCTTGAACCGACTGTATCCGTCCAGTTCCGGCCGTCCCAAAGTTTGGAGCAGTGTAAAGGTCGGTGGGAACGCGCTCTACGGTTGCCGTTGTTTTGGCCACACGATTCACGATGCTTGGGCAAGCTGAAAACTAGTCTGCATCGAGACTTGTGATCATTACGTTAGCGATTCTTTTTGCGGCGTTGCCGTCCCATAGTTTCGGGCACCTTCCTTGTTTGTAGTCGCCGGAAAGAACGTTGTGTATTTCTTTCGACAACAGTTCTGCGTCGTTTCCGATCAGAGTGCTTGTTCCCTCAGTTACCGTAATCGGTCGCTCAGTATTTGCCCGCAACGTTAAGCACGGCACTTCAAGTGCAGTTGTTTCTTCCTGAAGGCCTCCCGAGTCTGTGATGACGAATTTCGCACTTGCGTTCAGGCACAATAGGTCAAGATATCCTAATGGGTCTGAAAATGTAATTTCTGGGGTTTCTTCGAGTTTTGAAATCAGACCTGCGGAATTCAGCCGGTCCTTCGTACGCGGGTGTATCGGAAATATCAACGGAAGCTGGTGAGATACCTGAATCAACACATTCATGAGATTTTTCAGGATCGCAGGGTCGTCAACATTAGACGGGCGGTGCAGAGTGACAGTTGCATACTTGCCTGACTGCAAATTGAATCTTTGTAGAGTGGTGTGATTCTTGGCTTTGTGGAGGTTGTCCTTTAATGTGTCAATCATCACGTTGCCGACCAAATGACACTTGTCTTTAGCCTGCCCCTCGTTTTTCAGATTTAGCATGGCTGCTGGATCAGACGCGAGCAGAACATCCGAAATACTATCGGTAGCCAGCCGGTTTATTTCCTCAGGCATCGTTCTGTCAAAACTTCTCAGCCCTGCCTCAACATGTGCCACTTTTATCTTGAGTTTTGCCGCGGCAAGTGCGGCAGCAAGGGTGGAGTTTACGTCACCCACGACGATCACGGCGTCGAAACATCGATCGAGAAGTACTTTTTCGATCTGTTCAAGGATGCTTGCTGTCTGTTGGCCATGTGTTGTTCCCGAGCAGCTAAGTGCGACATCAGGTTTTCTGATGCCGAGTTCTTCAAAGAAAACGTCAGAGAGATTCTCGTCGTAGTGCTGACCGGTATGGATTAGCTGCGGTTCGAGCTGAGAGGTCTTTTCAAGCTCCCGCAAAATTGGAGCGACTTTCATGAAGTTCGGTCGAGCTCCAGCAACTACTGCAATTTGATATTTCATTCTAATTCGTACATTTCCGCAGATCGGTGTCATGTTCAATTGGTGTTCGTTGAATGCGTTCGATTCGAAAACACTCTGCTAAAGCGGTTTTTTGCAGAAAGCGTTTTCTGCACAGCCCGACCGTTGCCGAATAGGCTGGAGAAGTTTTGATCGAACCGTCCGTATTCCGTCAGGCACTCTCGTGGACTGTAAAGAACTGATTTTGCGAATTGCAGAAGTCCCAGCCCCCAAGCGGAATCTCGGATTCGAAAATCAGTGTAGGCCTTCGACGCCATCGTTCTGCATTCCACGGACGAAACGTTCTTCTGGATCCATTCATTCACTAAACGCCACCGCATTCGCCGGTATTTGATCATTATTTTTGGATCAGTGCTCCGCATGTCTGCGTGAACGCCGCGCAATGCGACAGGTTTGTCGAGGATGCCAGCGTGCATCCGGCAGCTTGCGGCCAGCTTGAAAAAGAAGTGAACGTCTTGCTGCAGACGCAGGGTCTTTTCGAACATTCCGGCTTTTTCGAAACAGCGGCGATGCAGAGTAATAGCATCAATACCCAAACCTCCAATCATCTGCTCGCGACGATGTCGTCCAAACATTACGCTAAGCAATTCATCCGGCGGTACGGGGCCAGACACTGAAAGGAATTCACCACCGGCAAGTCCTCCGGAAACGAATTTTTTGCGGGCAGCGTCATTCTCGTAGTGGATTCCCTGGGCGTTGTAGACACCGTCAATTGTCGGGTCGGCTGCAAAAAGCTCTTTGTCTCGTTTGAATCTGTCTGGCAGATACATGTTGTCTGCATCGGCGAACGCTACGAAGTCGCAAGTAGAACGCTGAATTGCTGCGTTGCGCGTCTCGCCAGCTCCGCGGTTGACTCCATTTTCATGGGTGAAGAGTTTCACACGGCCATACCTAGCGGCGATTTCTTGGCACTTCTGCAGTGACCCATCTGGCGAACCGTCCTCCATTAAGATGACTTCGGCTACTTCTGGTTGGCTCAGTACACGTTGCACTGCATCGGCGATGAATTTTTCCGCCCGAAATACGGGGATAATAACTGAGACCTGAAACCCGTCTGACATGTCGCTTTAAACCTTCGAAGCGGCCTGAATGGCGGGCCCGGAAATTGTCATTCCATTAGAAAGAAGCTGAGAAAACAGAGTTTCGTAAACATCATCGATTTGCTCCAGATCGACGACGCTGGGACCGTGTTCGCGACACGCCTGCTGTAAACGTTCCAGTCTAGTTCCCTGTGTCAGCAACTCTCGGATCGTCTTCGTGAGTTCGTCTATGTCAGCATAAGGAACGACATGCCCGGTTTCTTCAGACCGAACGATCTCTTTGTTACCGCCTGTGTCGAAAGTAACAACAGGTACACCAAGTAAAATGCTCTCCACGAGTGCGTTACTTAGGTTCTCAATCAATGTTGGCGAAACAGTCAGGTCACACGCAGCCACGTGGCACAGATTTTGTTCGTAGGGAACGTGCCCCGGAAGAAAACACCTGATTTCGGGACCAAGCTGTTCTAGTTCCCAACGGACGTCATTTGGCACAGTTCCCGATACGTAAACGCCGGATCGACCACCCGTACACCGCAAAGTCCTCACGATTTCGTACAGGTAACGGACTCCTTTCATCGGGATCCCGCCAGAGGGGACGTAAAGCAGCGGATCCGATTCTGCAAGTTCTAATTGCTGTTTTAGATTGGATTTTTGTACGCCCTTCAGTTGGTCTTCATCCACAAAATTGCGAGCGACTCGCATCGGCACCCGGTGATCAAATGACTTTTCAAAAACCCCAAGCATGTATTCTGACGGACTGACTACGGCATCAGCCTTCTTGACAGCGCGGCGTTCGAGTCTGTGGGCCAACCGGAAATCATGGCCATTTCGAGGCGGCACCAATGGCTGATCGACGAATCGCAGGTAATTGTTACGTGCCATCCAGATCAGTTTTGCGTTGGCCGGTTTTCGCAATAATAAAGCAGGAATGTAATTGTCGGCGCAGATAATCAGTTGGGGGGCAAATCGAGCAATGGAACGATTAAGAGACAC
>CAYZYB010000712.1:0-3543 GCA_964481505.1 uncultured Planctomycetaceae bacterium
GCTAAATAGTTGTCGGGGCTTCACACTCGAATATCTTCGAAGTCGACAACGCCTGAATCGCGACGATCACGGTTCCACGATGCCAGGCTACCGCGACTCACTTCATGGGAGGCGATCGAAAGTGTGTTCATGCCAGCGACCAGGACTCGGCCGAGCACCAAATTCATCGTCTCATTCGAAAACCTTGAGCGAACCCGGAATTACACCGTGCGACCGTTTGCACACTGCCAGGCTTCGTGGCAGAGTGCCACGGCAATGACCACAACGACTGCCAAAATCGAGACTTCCGCTGCCCCTGAACTCCTTGCCCCGGCCGGTGATTGGGAGTGCGTTCGCGCGGCGGTTGAGAATGGAGCGGATGCCGTTTATCTGGGACTGGATTCCGGGTTCAACGCGCGAGCGCGTGCGACCAACTTCAGCTTGGATAACGTGGCTGACTTGATGGAGTATCTGCATCGGCGGTGCGTAAAAGGGTATGTGACTCTGAACACGCTGGCGTTTACCGACGAGCTGCCTCGTATGGAAGACGTGGGACGCAGGCTCGCCGCGGCTGGGGTGGATGCTGTTCTGGTACAGGATCTCGGAGTGGCTCGATTGCTGCGACAGATCTGCCCGGAACTTGCATTGCATGCATCGACACAGATGACACTTTCCAGCGCAGAGTGCATTGAGGTCGCGAAGGATCTCGGTATCGAACGCGTCGTGTTGCCGCGGGAACTTTCGATCAGTGAAATTCGCGATGTCAGCAGCAAAACGGACGTGCCGCTGGAAGCGTTCATTCATGGAGCGTTGTGCGTCGCCTATTCCGGACAATGCCTGACCAGCGAATCGCTTGGAGGGCGCAGCGCAAATCGTGGACAGTGTGCTCAGGCCTGTCGACTTTCTTACGACCTGATTTGCGACGGCGAAGATGTGGAATTGGGGGATCAGAAATATCTGCTGAGTCCTCAGGATTTGGCGGCATTCGATCTGACCACAGAATTGATCGCCGCAGGAATTTGTTCGTTCAAGATCGAAGGCCGCCTGAAGACTCCGGAGTATGTTGCCAACACGGTTCAGCATTACCGAACCGCCATCGATGCAGCCATGGCAGGACGGAAGGCTGAGTTCACTCGACGTGAAATCGACGATGTGGAGATGTCGTTTTCACGAGGCTTTAGTCCTGGCTGGTTAGAAGGCTGCGATCACAAGATGCTGGTTCCGGCAACGAGTTCCGCCAAACGAGGTGTGTTGCTGGGTGCAGTTGTTGATGTGCTGTTCGACCGCGTGGCTGTTCGGCTGGAAAGTGCAATCACAGCTGGCGATGGGATTGTCTTTGAAGGAGATCGCGAGACGAATGCCGAACAGGGTGGACGCGTTTACGAGATCTTTCGCGACGAGCAGTTGCAGTCCGGCGAAGTTACTGGTGGTGTTGCGGAACTAGCCTTTGATCGCAATGCCATCGATGTGTCGCAACTTGCTGTAGGATTGAAAATCTGGAAGACGGACGACCCGCGACTCAACAAACGGCTGCGAGCTTCATTCGACGGCGCTGACGCGAATCGTCGAGTTGCCGTTGATGTGAGCGTGACTGCTATTGCTGGCGATCGGTTGCAGCTTCGCGCGGTGGCAGCCAGCGGAGTGGAATGCGTGGTGCAATCGGAGGCAGAGTTGGAAGTCGCTCGCAAGCATCCGCTGACCAGTAAAACACTTCGCGAACAACTGAGTCGGCTCGGCGCGACGATCTTTGAGCTTCGTAATCTGGAAGCAAAAATTGACGGTGGCCCCATGGTTCCGCTGAGTGTGCTGGGGCGACTTCGGCGCGAAATGATCGAACGACTGAATGCTGCCGAGCTGAATTTACAGCGAACGATTGCGGATGAGCGTGTGCTTCCGAAGATGCGGGAGGCAGTTTCGACGAAGTCACTGCAGCAAAACAATGAGGCTGCAGAATCTGAAACGCGACAGCTCAACGTGTTGTGTCGGACTCTCAAACAACTGCACGTCGTTGTGGCTGACTGTGTAGATTCTGGTGCCGGACAGAAGACCACTGTCTACGCCGACTTCGCGGACATCCGGCAGTATCGCGATGCAGTTGCGATCGGCAAAGACGCGGGAGTACTGGTGTTCCCTGCGACGCCACGAATTCAGAAACCCGGTGAAATGGGAATCTTTCATGCGATGTTGAAGCACCAGCCGGCTGGTGTGCTGGTTCGAAACCTATCGGGAATGGCATTCTTTCGTGAACATGAAATTCCGACGGTCGCCGATTTTTCGCTGAACGTAACGAATGAACTCACGGCGGAATATCTGATGCGTCAGGACGTTCGACGCGTGACGACGTCGTACGATATGAATCGTGACCAGTTGCTGGATTTGGTTGAAGTTGTACCTGTGGACTGGCTGGAAGTTGTGATTCATCAGCATATGCCGATGTTTCATATGGAGCATTGTGTCTTTTGTTCTGTTCTGTCTCCCGGGACGAACAAAACGAACTGTGGCCGACCGTGTGACTTTCATAAGGTGGAGCTCCGAGATCGCATCGGCCTGGAGCATCCGCTGACGGCTGATGTTGGATGTCGCAATACCCTGTTCAACGCGACGCCGCAGAGTGCCGCGGAAGTTGTGCCGTTGCTGATTGATCGCGGTCTGAAAGACTTCCGCGTGGAGCTGCTTTACGATGACGAATCGAGAATTCGGGAGATCTTGAATCTCTACCGCAATCTTTTGAGCGGCGACGTCGGCGGCGTTGAGGTTTGGCTGCAGTTGCAAGCCAGCAATCGTGTCGGGGTGACTCGCGGTACCCTGGAAGAACGACGAAATCCGCTGGCGATTCTTTAGTGGCGGGGTGGTGTTTTTTGAGCCACAGATGGCATCGATTTTCACGGATGAATCGCCGGGCCAGAAGCGTATTGAAGAGTTGCGGTTTCAGATTTCAGATTTTGAATTCGCAGCTCAGCAGCTCTTGCCCCAACGACCCGCGTGAAAAAAACGCCCCAACCACCACTGCAACAGCTTCAACTCCCTCCACGCAAACCGCGTTTTACCTCAACCAACCCCGCAACGTGCATCCGCTGTCGGGCGGCCCCGACCTACCAGTCGCCGAGTTCTTCGGAGAGGGTGCACCATTTTTCTTCGGCGTCGCTGAGTTCTACCTGGATGGCATTGATTTGGTTGTGGAGGTCGAGTGTTTTTTCTGCGTCCGTACTTTCCAGCATTTCGGCGTTGAGTGATTTGCGTTGTTGGTCGAGGCGGGCGATGGCTTTTTCGAGGTTGCGGAGTTGCTTGCGGGCGCTGTGGGTTTCTTTGCCGGAGAGTGAAGCTTTTCCCTTGGCTCCGCCGCCTTTTGCTGCTGGTGGTGCGGCAAGTTTGCTGCCCATCCGCTCTCGCTCGCCTTCGTCGACCTCCTTGTTGACGGAGTAAACGTAGGCGTCGTAGTCGCCGTTGTAGTTTCGAGCTCGTCCGGCTTTGACTTCGATGACGTTGGTCGCAATGCGTTTGACGAAATGGCGATCGTGGCTGGTGAAGATGACCGTGCCTTTGTACTTCAGCAGAGCCGTGGCG
>CAYZYB010000713.1:0-3543 GCA_964481505.1 uncultured Planctomycetaceae bacterium
GTAACCTGCCTGGACGTTGATCAGGCGAAAGTCGACCTGCTCAACAATGGCGGCGTTCCCATTTACGAACCGGGCCTGGATCAACTCGTCAAACGCAACGCTGCGTCCGGACGCCTAAAGTTCAGTACTGATTATGCGGAAGCGATTTCCGATGCGAGTTGCGTCTTCATTTGCGTCGGCACACCGCAGGACGAAAACGGAGCGGCTGATCTGAAGTATGTACAGAGTTGTGCTGAAGGCATGGCTCCGTATCTTAAAAAAGATACTGTGGTGATCTGCAAAAGTACGGTTCCGGTGGGCACCAATCGCCGTGTTCGCGCATGGATTCAGGCAAAGACGGACACGCCGTTCTATTCTGCGTCCAACCCCGAATTTTTGAAAGAGGGTGCAGCCATCGATGACTTTACGAAGCCCGATCGAGTGGTTGTGGGTGTCGACGAGGAAGCCGCCGCAGACATCATTGAGGAGCTTTACAAGCCGTTTCTCCGAACGGAAAAACCATTTATCTCGATGGGGATCGAAAGCGCGGAAATGGTCAAGTACGCGGCCAACTGCATGCTGGCAACCAAGATCAGCTTCATCAACGAAATTGCCAACATCTGCGAACAGGTGGACGCTGACATCAATGAAGTCCGTAAAGGGATCGGGCACGACGCGAGGATCGGCTTTTCGTTTTTGTTCCCAGGCGTGGGATATGGTGGATCGTGTTTTCCCAAAGATGTCCGAGCTATGGCTTCGGTCGCGGAACAACATGGTGTTAAGCCACGCATTCTGACCACAGTCGATGAAACGAACAATCAGCAGAAGAACGTTCTGTTCAACAAGCTGGACACCCATTTTAAGCAGGATCTTTCGGGCAAGACCATCGCGGTCTGGGGCCTGTCGTTCAAGCCGCGAACGGACGACATCCGCGAAGCTCCAGCGCTGGTACTGATTGACAGCCTTCTGGCTGCGGGCGCCACGGTTAAGGTTTCTGACCCGGTTGCGATGGAGAACGTGCGAGCCGAGATTGGTGACAAAGTCACGTACTGTGAACATCACTACGACGCCTGTGATGGAGCAGACGCGCTTGCGATCGTTACGGAATGGAACGAGTTTCGAAACCCGGACTTCGATTACATCAAGCTGAAGATGAACGCTCCGGTTATCTTTGATGGTCGCAATCTTTACGACCGAAAAAACATGGCTCGCCGCGGTTTTCATTACTCCGGCATCGGACTCAGTGCCTTGCCGGTTGACGCATAGCCAGCGGGGTTGGGTTTCACGCAGGCGCATGAAAAAGGTGCCACTGATTCAGCTTCAGTGGCACCTTCCGAGTCCGACTCAGTGGCGATTCGCTCCGTCATGCCGATCGTCCGATGTTCCCCACATCATCCCTTCGGCCTCGGCAGCACTAAGGCGGAACTGAACCAGCCTATCGGCCTGAAAGATCGGCAACGCGAAAAGGTTTCTCGTCACGGTAAAGTTCGAGAAGTTCTTCTTCGTCCTTCTTTTTCGTTTCCGGGCTGTGCTCCAAAGCCTTCTCCTGCCAACCGATGGCTTTTTCAAAGTTGCCCTGCTCTGCGAATGCCGCCGCTAGTGCTTTCAGTGCATTGTAATCCTGAAAGTCTGTGAGCTCGCAGGCTTTTCGCGCTGCATCGGCCGCCTTTTCTCCATCGCGAAGGGCTTCGTCTTTGCAGGTCGCCTGCAGCCACGCCATGTTGACCCATGCCAGTGCGTAGGCTGGTGCAAGTTTTGTTGCTTCCGAATAGTCTGCAAGGGCTTTCTCGAAATCTCCAAGCAGCTGCCGATTAAAGCCCCGGTTGTTCCACGCTTCGGCGGCACGTGGGTTGATTGAAATCACCGCCGAAAAATCCTCGATGGCTTTTTTTTGATCACCCGACTGAAAACTGACGAAACCGCGGCCCATCAGGGATGGAATGTCATCCGGGTTGATCTTCAATGCCGCTGTGAAATCTTCGACAGCCATTTCAGGCTTTCCGGCCATCTTCCACGCTACGGCTCGCTGTTGATAGGTGGATGTTTTGGGCTTGAGTTCCAAAGCCTTTCCGTAGTCCGCAACGGCGTCTTCAAACTTCTGCTGGCTGATGTACGCTGCTGCACGATTGATAAAGTTGGATTCATCCTTTGGATCAATGCTGATCGCTTCTGTATAGTCCGCAACGGCTTTTTCGACGTTGCCGATGGCCGCGTGAAACATTCCGCGACTGGAATAAGCATGGGCCTGCTTGTATCCGGATTCGATGGCCTGGTCGAAGTCTCCGAGTGCTGCGATTTCGTCACCGCGAGCCCACCATGCCGATGCTCGCAATGTGTAGAAACGACCTTCGTCAGGAGTCGCTTTGATGAGCTCATCGTAGATTTCGACAGACTCTTCCAGTTTGAGTGCGTTGACGTTGCTGACCATTCCCTGCTTACCGGCGTGAGTCAGAATCAGGTACGTGTCGTCTTCTTCTTTGAGGACGGTCAGCAGGTCGCCTTTTTCGATGACGTCGATCGTCTCTTCGCCAACTTTCAGTTGCATCTCGACTCTGGCGACAACGGGCGCCCCGAACTGTTGAGCAAAACAACTTTGTGCTGTGAGCGGCAACAGGCACACGAGCGACAGCACCATTGATCTGATGGGGAGAGAAATCACGGAAAAACTCCTTCTATAAGTGAGTGAAGTCCGGCCTGGTATTCTGGTACAGGCGGATTTGCAATGAGTGTTAGTCCTTAAATCGCAGTACGCGCATAGCCCGCGATTAACCATAGCCACGGAAATTGACAAAAATCCCCAGTTTGTCAATTGACACAAATGGTGCATATTCTAAATTCCCCTCAGCTCACCGAGACAGTTATGGATATCGCATTGGTCTTAAAGCACCTGTCGTGCTTAAACCGTGCTTAGTGTTTCTTTTCACAGGAGGAATTGGTGATGAAACGTTTCTTTGGAGCTGTAGCAATCGTTGCTGCAGCGGCTTTCAGTGGCGGAGATCTCTTCGCTCAATGTTGCACGACAAGCTGCGGTGGATGCAGCGACCCGTGCGGCAGCGTTAGCTACGGTGGATGCGGTGTCGTGTCTTCCGGATGCAGCAGTTGTGGTGGCGGCGGAAGTTATGTTTCCGGCGGCTGTTCCACAGGTGGCTGTGGGGTAGTGAGTTCTGCTCCAGCAGCACCAGCCCGTCAGCGGATTGCAGTTTCCGCAAAAGGGCTGAAGATCGTCATGGTGCCGAAGTACGACACCTATCAGAAGACGGTTTGCAGTACTGAGTACAAGACTGAGACTCGGCACCGCACGGTCAATGTTCCGCGAACAGTGACCTGGGAAGAAGAGCAGATCAGCACCAGCACGGTGATGAATACTGTTCAGGAAACAAAGACCATTGAGTACAGCTCAATGGAGCCAGTCAAAACAGAGAAGACTGTTGAAGTCACAGTCTCTGTTCCTGTCTGGAGCGAGAAGACTGACACTTACATGGTTAAGGTGCCAGTCCTGAAAGACGTCGAAGAGACGTATCACGTTAAGGTTCCTTATCTTGAGGACGAAACATTCACTTACAC